>CAJCCR010000139.1 GCA_903960945.1 uncultured Planctomycetaceae bacterium | reverse complement strand
TTCGGCCAAGCTGCAACACTTTTAGATCGTGATGTTTGGCTTCTTGCTGCAATTGCAATCCCATGCCTTATTACTGTTTTCATTTTCTGGAAACACTTTCAACTGGTTTGCTTTGATCGATCTTTTGCCCAAAGCCTTGGCTTTCCTGTTTTCTTTATCGAAGTCTTACTTTCCTTATTGTTAGTTATGGTTATCGTTGCAGGTTTGGAAACCGTGGGTGTCGTTTTAATGAGCGCGTTGCTTGTTGCGCCTGCTGTTGCTGCAAGGCAATGGACAAACAGACTTGAAATCATGGTAATCTTAGCGGGCATTTTCGGAGCATTTTCCGGTATCGCTGGCGCTATCTTAAGCAACATTGGAAAAACCAGTATTCCCACGGGCCCGGTAATTGTCTTGTTCATTACTTTGATCGTGTTTTTATCCATCTTGTTTGCGCCTGCACGCGGGATCGTTTGGCTTCAGTTCAAACATTGGCGAGACAGCAAAGTTCTCCAACTCGACTCAGTCCTGTCAAATCTTTTAAACCTTGCGAGGGAACACAGCGGGAAACAAAATGGTCACAGTATGGCTATGCTAAAGGGGATCAGTTCGAACCCTTCAGGAGTTCCCAGAAGCGTGCATAAATTATTGGAAATGGGTTTGGTTTCTGAAGTGGACAAAGGCCTCTATATTCCCACTACCAAGGGTGCAGAATACTTGAATGAAAAAACATCCCACATGGGAGCGCCCCTTAAATGACACAAGCTCAACTCGAAATCCAATTGCTTGCCATGGCAACCGCTGTTGCATGCTCTCTGTGCGGCGTGTTTCTTGTTCTTAGGCGCATGTCTCTGCTAAGTGATGCAATCAGCCATACGGTTCTTATTGGAATCGTGATTGCTTTTTTTCTAACAGGAGACATGGCATCGCCTTGGTTGTTGGTTGGCGCAACAACGGCAGGTGTATTCACCGTATTGCTGGTTGAAAGTTTACAAAAAACCGGGGTGGTTCGCGAAGATGCAGCGATAGGCTTAGTTTTCCCTGCATTATTCAGCATTGCAGTACTCCTGATTTCGATTTATTCGAAAAATGTTCATCTAGATATGGACGCAGTACTTGTGGGAAAGATCGCATTAACCCCACTGCCCTCACGAAGACTCGAATTCGGAGGATATGATTTTGGTCCAAAATCACTCGCCCTGATGATAGCGATTATCATTGTCAACATTGGGTTCATAATCTTATTTTTCAAGGAACTGAAAGTCTCAACTTTTGACCCAGCATTTAGCAAAGCCATTGGTTTTAACCCCTACTGGATCCACCTTGGTTTGGTGCTTTCTGTTTCAACCACTGCGGTTGCATCCTTTGATGCTGTTGGCTCTATTCTTGTAGTCGCGTTAATGGCTGCGCCTGCTGCAACAGCATATTTATTAACCGACAAGTTATCAATCATGTTGGTATGGAGCTGTGTAATTGGGATGCTTTGTGCAGTATTAGGTTACTGGCTTGCCCATTTTCTCGATGCTTCGATTGCTGGCTCGATGGCTACTGTTGCTGGAATTTTATTTGGGCTGACATTTTTCTTTGCCCCGGAAAGAGGATTATTCTCAGTCTGGCAGCGCGCAAAAATTAGAGACCGAAAATTTAAGCTTGCTCTTTTACTGGTACATCTCACCCAGCATGAGGGTACAATAAGGGAACGGGAAGAATGCAACATTGAAAGCCTCCATCTTCATCTTCGTTGGGATGAGTACGAAACTCGTTCTGTGGCTTTTGAAGCTGTCGAATCTTTCTGCGCATCACAAGAAAACAAGGTTCTTAGGTTAACCCCCAAAGGCAGGATTATTGCCTTGGAATCATTGCAGATAGGGACGAACCTCTCCTGACTTTTTAATAGATAGGGCCGATGAAAAAACAGATATCGCAACACTTGATGGATTGGCTGAAAACCGAAGGACATTGCTGGAAGTCTGAAGGTACAATCTCGGAAACTCAGTTGAACTCCATCATTTCCCAATATGATTCCCTAGCTGATTCAGAACAAAAAAAAACTACAGCCTTCTACACCTTAATCAGCGCGGCGTCGATACTTGCAGGGGCTGCTCTTCTTTTATTAATTGGTTACAATTGGGAAACACTCAATTACATCGCAAAGCTTGCCATAATATTCGGCATCACCATATCATTTCAATGCTTAACTCTGGTCTCGCGGTTTGGCTGGAAAAACAATGTTCTTTCCGAAGTATTCAGTTTGCTTAGTTGTATCAGTTATGGTTCGGGAATATGGCTTATCGCGCAAATATTTAATCTTAACGCCAATTATCCTGATGGTTTTTATTGGTGGGCCTTGGGATCAATCCCTTTGGCATTTCTTGGCCAATCATCGCTACTTTGGTTTTTAGTTGTCGTTTTGGAAATCATCTGGTGTTTTGCTGAAGCGGATGCCAATTTTAATTCCACTTGGTTGTTATTTGGAAGAGATACGCACCTTCCCTCTGCAGCTTACCTTATGCCCCTTTTACTATTTCCCGGTTTCATTTGGGCATACCTGAAAAACTGTTCCACAACAATGGCGCTTCATTTGATTGGTTTTGCATGTTGGTGCCTAAGTTTATGGTTTGCCTGGAATTTTCAAAGCCTTGCTGTGCCCCTGCTAGGCGCCCTTTTCGCTTTATACTGGCTTGCGGGAATGGTAATCAAAACTAAAGAAAAGCTGATTTTTGTTAGCCATCAAATCGGCTTAATTGCAACTTGGCCTATGCTTTGTATTATCAGCTTTTATTCTTTTCAACAAGAAATCACTGAAAGAATTAAACCCGAGCATAACCATGGCTATGCAACCGTGGATGGCCTATTCATGTTCTTGATTGGGGCTACGATTCTGATTGTCTATTTTAAATCTGTACTTTCAAAAACTCACTATAAACCTATCTCATTTAAAGAGATGATTTTGGCATTTACGATCCTGGCACAGTTTAGCTTGATGCCTGTGATAAGCTATTACTTTGGTTCAGAATGCTCATTCGCAATGTTTATAATTGCTAATATCTCAATGCTCGGTTACTCCGCAGTAATGATGGATGAAGGGCTAAAAACCAATTCATCTGCAAAATTCTTCCTTGGGGTGTCGACCTTTTTATTATGGACGATCGTAAGGTACTTTGATCTTTTTGGAAATGTTGGTGGCATGCTAGGGGCCGCTCTTATGTTTTTCCTAAGTTCGCTTGCACTTATTGGGCTGGCATTTTTCTGGCGTCAAAGAAAGGTTGCCTTGCATGTCAACTGACACCAACACACCGATTCTGCCCCCGTGGAAGGATCCTGCAAAAATAGGGTTGGCAATTTTTACCGCCTTCGTTTTTCAATTGGTAATCCTTTCGGGTTTAAGCGGGAAGGGCCTTGTCCCTCGGATCACTTCGGATCGAGTGCGCTTTGAAGTCATCCCCGTAGACCCACGCGATATGATGCGAGGAGAATACATTACACTTGGGTATGAATTTTCCAGGCCTCCCGAGGATGTTGAATTGATTGATGAAAGAATTAAATCTTACAAAACCAATACTAATTTTAATCAGAAAACCATCGATGTTTATGTAACCCTTAAATTCAACCTCAAGGAAGACATTTACAAAGGCGTCTTTTTTGGTAGTACGCCTCCAACTAAGGGAAGATATCTAAGGGGAAAGTTAAACTCCAACAACAGAATCGAATTTGGTATTGAAGCTTTTTATCTACAAGAAGGCAAAGGTCAGATTTACGAGCAGGCAATCAGAGAAAAGAAACTGGTTGCAGAAGTCTACCTCGCACCAGATGGATCTGCGCAAATGAAACAAGTTCACATTTTAGATAATAGCAAAATTAAAGATTAGATTTATTTCAGCATTTCACATTCGTGATTGCTTAGGATTTATGCAACAACTCAAGATAAGAAGTAGGGATAAGTTGACTAGGCAAAATGCCAAGCTTTGCCATTAACTCTAGGGCAAAACTTTCGCCTGAACTAATAGTTTGGTTCTCGGCCAAAACCACTTCAAGTTCAAGAAAATCGCCCAAGGTATCAACGTGATCCAAATGAATTCGAGTATTACCGAGAAGGTAGAGGGTACGACGCTTTCGCACCGTGCCTAAGATTCCATAAGCCGCTGATAGTGTATTTCGCAGGGAATCGGGTTCGGTCGTGGGTGAAATTTGATAAATCGACAATTTGGGCCCATTTAATTCAGGGCGCTGATAATAGATTAATTCCCCTGCATTAGCCGAGAATGCTCGAAGCTTTAATTTACCCAAAGGGCAATTAAAGAAAGTATCATGGTGGGGCAAATCAAAAGGGCCGGTATCTGCGAGCGAAGCAATGATAGGAACCAAAGCTTCAATTCGCTCTATTTTAGCTTTGATTTCTATGTTTCTTGCCATCGTTATTTTAAAAACCTTGAGTGCGAGTCGCAATACTCCGGATCATCATGGTAAAAAAACGGACTGTCAAGAACTTATTTAGAAGCTTGAATTGGCAGCCTACCGAAAGTCGGGATTTTCGCAAAAACTGTTTCCCGGGGTGATAATATTATTATAAATGGGTTTTGTTTGCCTTTAAGGCAAATCAGTAATAACATATTACTAGGTTCCTCTTCTCTCCCGAAGCAAACTAGGGTTGGCATCCAGCAGCCATCCTTAATTGGAGTTTTTCTCTGTGACTCCCCGCGAAATCTTAGCTCACATCCGTGAAAAAGAAGTGCGAGCAATAGATTTACGATTCATGGATTTTCCAGGGCTTTGGAAACATTTTACCATTCCCGCCTCCGCATTGCGTGAATCCACCTTTGAAGAAGGATTAGGATTCGATGGCGCCAGCATGAGGGGCTGGCAAACCATAAATGAATCCGACATGGTGGTGATGCCGGTTCCAGAAACGGCATTTCTTGATCCTTTTGCCAAGGACAAGACCTTAATCATGATATGTAATATTCAAGACCCTCTAACCCGTGAAGATTACACCCGCGACCCGAGAAATGTCGCCCGCAAAGCCACCAATTACATGAAGGCCTCGGGGATTTGCGACGCAGCTTATTTTGGTCCTAAAATCGAATTTTTTGTTTTCGATGACATCCGATTCAATCAAAACGAGCATAGTGGATATTACTTCATCGAAAGTTCCGAAGGCGCTTGGAATACAGGCCGTAAAGAAGACCCAAATTTAGGTCATAAAATCCGCTACAAAGAAGGCTACCTGCATTGCCCGCCTTCCGATTCCAGTCATGATTTACGAAGCGAAATGATGCTCACCATGCTTGATTGTGGCATCGAAATTGAATCCCACCATCATGAAGGTTCAACTGCGGGACAGGGCGAAATTGACATTCGCTTTTCCACCTTGGTTGAAATGGCTGATAGTGTTTTGAAGTACAAATACATTGTGAAAAATGTTGCACGCAAACACAACAAATCTGCGACATTCATGCCCAAGCCTTTATTCCAAGATCATGGTAGCGGATTGCATGTGCATTGTTCGCTTTGGAAGGGTGGCAAAAACCTTTTTGGCGGCACAGGTTATGCAGGCCTAAGCGATACTGCAATGTACGCCATTGGCGGATTACTTAGGCATGCCCCTTCATTATGTGCAATCACAAATTCGACCACGAATAGTTATAAGCGTTTGGTGCCTGGGTATGATGCTCCTACGCGATTGGCATACAGCAGCCGAAATCGCTCTGCTGCTATTCGCATTCCGGTTCATTCTCATAAGGCAAATTCGAAGCGGATTGAATATCGCTGCCCAGATGGTTCAAGCAATCCATATCTTGCATTTGCAGGTATGCTGATGGCAATGCTGGATGGGATCAAAAACAAGATTCATCCCGGCGAACCGATGGACAGAAACATTTACGACCTTGGGCCAGAAGAGAGATTAAAGCTTCCAGGCACACCAAGTTCCTTAGAAGAATCTTTGAATAATTTGGAAAGAGATCATGAATTTCTTTTACAAGGTGATGTATTTACGGAAGATGTAATCCGTACGTGGATTCATTACAAGCGCGAACAAGAAGTGGAGGCAATAAGAATGAGGCCCCACCCTTATGAATTTGCGCTATATTACGATTTATAAGTAGCCTCTTCAAGTTCCGGTCGGTACAGGAAGGAAAACGCGGCCTTCAAAATACCTATGACTGGAGCGACTTTCCGCGAGTGTGTTTTTTAACTGGATTTGAGGATTTTTATCATGAGTTCAAACAATATCCGTTCACAAGCTATTCAAGCGATTGCCAATTCCAAACATGTTCTTGAAAGATTAGACTTTCATGAAACACCCTTAAAAGACCTTTTTGGGTGCAATGTATTTAACGAAGAAGTTCAGCGAGAACGTCTTCCAAAGCCTATCTTTAAAGCACTTCAAAAAACCATCAAACAAGGCATTTCTCTCGACCCAACAATTGCAGATAGCGTTGCAAGCGCAATGAAAGATTGGGCCATCGAAAAAGGTGCAACCCACTACACCCATATTTTCCAACCAATGACCGGCCTGACCGCAGAAAAACACGACAGCTTTCTTAATGTAGATGGCTCAGGAAAAGCCATGGTCGAATTCAGTGGCAAAGAACTCGTCAAAGGCGAACCTGACGCCAGTTCCTTCCCCTCGGGCGGTATTCGTGCCACCTTTGAAGCGCGTGGCTACACCGGTTGGGATCCAACCAGCCCTGCTTACATCCTGGAAAGCCCCAATGGAGCAACTCTTGTTATCCCTACGGTTTTCCTTAGTTGGACTGGCGACATCCTCGACAAAAAAGCTCCTTTGCTAAAATCGATGGAAGTTCTTTCCACTCAAGCTCTGCGTATTCTTCGTCTCTTCGGCAACAAAGATGCGAAAAAGGTGTTCACCACGGTTGGCCCTGAACAGGAATATTTCCTTATCGACCGTAGCTTCTACCTTGCAAGGCCTGACTTGCTTCACACTGGTAGAACCTTGGTTGGTGCAGCTTCTCCTAAAGGTCAGGAAATGGAAGACCAATACTTTGGTCACATCCCTGAGCGAGTGATTGCGTACATGGCAGATTGCGAAGCCCAATTGTTCAAGCTTGGTGTTCCTGTAAAAACCAGGCACAACGAAGTTGCACCCAGCCAGTATGAAATCGCACCTATTTTCGAAGATTCGAATCTAGCTACCGATCATCAAAACTTGCTGATGGAAATCCTTCGCAAGACTGCTTCTAAGTACGGCATGGCATGCCTTTTCCATGAAAAACCCTTCGCAGGTATCAATGGGTCGGGCAAGCATAACAACTGGTCGATGTCCACCGATACTGGCGAAAACCTGCTTAACCCTGGTGAAACTCCTCACGAAAACGCACAGTTCCTTGTTTTCTGTGCTGGGGTAATAAGGGCTGTAGCAAAGTATCCCGAACTACTCAGAGTAGTAGTAAGTGGCGCTGCGAACGATCATCGTTTGGGTGCAAACGAAGCTCCTCCTGCAATCATTTCGATTTTCTTGGGCGATCAGCTTCAAGATATTATTGATCAGCTTGAAAAAGGTGGCGCAAAATCCACGAAGCAAGGCGGCGAAATGGAAATCGGCGTTACCGTTCTACCCAAGTTGCCACGCGATGCTGGCGACCGCAATAGAACCAGCCCTTTTGCCTTCACGGGTAATAAGTTCGAATTCCGTGCAGTTGGTTCCTCCCAGTCAGTTTCTGGCCCCAACAGCGTGCTCAACACCATCGTTGCAGAATCGCTTGACTTTATTGCTACCGAACTTGAAAAGAGCGCCAAGGCTGGAAAGGATTTCCACAAATCCATTCAGGAAGTTCTTCTTGGAATCATCAAGGAAAGCAAAAAAGTTCTCTTCAATGGCGATGGTTATTCCGAAGAATGGCACAAAGAAGCAGAAAAGCGGGGATTACCAAACCTTCGCACGACCATCGATGCGCTTCCCGTCATCATTCGCAAAGACAGCATCGACCTTTTCACCAAGTATAAGGTTTATACCGAAAAGGAATTGCAGAGCCGCTATGTCATTCTTTGCGAAAGCTATGTAAAAACCATCAAAATCGAAGGCAAAACCGCCTTGCTGATGGCAAAGGGTATGATTTTACCAGCAGCTATTCGCTACCAAGGCGAAGTAGCTACTTCGGTAAATGCCACCAAAGCTGCAGGGGTAGATAACAGCGCCCAGCTAGAGTTTCTCAAAACTCTTACCGCCACCATCACCGATTTCCAGAAAGCTATTGCTCATCTGGAAAAGGCAGTTGGCGATCATCCAGAAGGGGATGATCTTGCTCATGCAACTCATGCGCGGGATCATGTTCTTGCAAACATCGTCAAGCTTCGAATCGTATCCGATAAGCTTGAAACCATGGTTGCAGATGATCACTGGCCATTGCCAACCTATCGTGAAATGCTCTTCATCAAGTAAGAGTTAAAAGCAAAAAAAGAACCCCGATGGATAATCTCCACCGGGGTTCTTTTATTTAACAGCCCTTTTATTTCTTTGGCTCTTGCGACTGGTTCAATTCTTTAAGCTTGTTGGCTACACTGGCCTTTTCTGGGGGCAGGAGTTCTTTAAATTCCCTAACCCAGATATTGCGAAACTTAACCGGATTGCCATGAAACTGAATTTCAAAGGGCAGCTTATCAGCATGCGCCTTGTATTCTGGTGGGCGATCATACATGGTTCCGCCTTGCAACTCCGAATGATTTTGTACCAACACACCATTATGCAAAACAGTGATATGCCCGGGCTTTGAAACCTTACCCTCTTTGTCAAATCGGGGAGCATTAAAAATAATATCGTAGGTCTGCCATTCGCCAGGCTTTCTGCAGGCATTCACCAAAGGTGGATACTGTTTATAAATGGAACCAGCTTGGCCATCGAAATAAGTCTTATTAGCGAACGAATCAAGAATTTGAACTTCGTATTTACCCATCAGATAAATACCACTGTTACCTCTGCCTTGGCTTGTACCTTCAACTTTTTCAGGGGAAGCCCACTCAAGGTGAATTTGTGCATCACCAAAGGCCTCCTTGGTCGAAATACCGGATTTATTTGCAGT
>CAJCCR010000138.1 GCA_903960945.1 uncultured Planctomycetaceae bacterium | reverse complement strand
GCGCCTATCTTTAAGGAAGTTCGACTTTATGGCGAATTGCACCGTTTTATTCCGGTGTTGGCCGCTGCAAGAGGGTTTAAAGTGGGAGAATTGGCAATCCAGCATCGCGCCCGCAAGTTTGGACATTCAAAATATGGCATGCGCAGGTTTATCAAAGGGTTTTTAGACTTATTAACCGTCAAGTTTTTGACCGGATTTGGCCAAAGGCCCCAGCACCTTTTAGGAGGCGCTGGATTACTTTCCTTCCTTGCTGGCAGCTTGGGGCTTGGTTATTTAGCGATTACATGGATTATTAGGCTTTGGGAACCCGATCTTTTTCCCCCGCTTCACGATCGCCCACTCCTCATTTATGCAGCTGCCTTTCTTTTATTAGGCGCACAAATGATGTCCATCGGGTTCTTAGCCGAACTTATCACCGCTTTTCAGGGAAAAGATGCCGATACTTACAGTATTTCCGACACGACACCTGTACAAAAGAACATTTAATTGAGTTTTTTCAGTTCTTTTTATTTGACACCTGATTAATTCCGATCTTTAATAAATAGGCTTGAGTAATTGTCTCTGCATTTGTTTTGCATTGATATTGTGCATACTTTAATGTAATATGCGTGTACCTGCCTAAATATGTGTTAATTACCCGCCTTTTTTAAATCTTTTGGAACCGGAGAGAAAACAATGGCTCATCAACCTGGAACTTGGT
Organism: uncultured Planctomycetaceae bacterium; assembly: GCA_903960945.1. Lineage (GTDB taxonomy): Bacteria > Planctomycetota > Planctomycetia > Gemmatales > Gemmataceae > UBA969. The sequence goes on along the minus strand of CAJCCR010000138.1, from coordinate 2,461 downwards.
TTGCAGACCCCGCTCATTTCAAAAAACAAAACCGCAGATCTTTTCTCCAAATCGGTATGATTAGCGGACTTGGCCTTACCCTCCCCGAATACTTCAAAATGCAACAAGCCCATGCGGTTGATTCCGTTGGTGGCAAACCTACCGTTGAAGGCAAAGCTAAGTCTGTAATCCATATTTATCTTCCAGGTGGCATGGCCCATCAAGATACTTTCGATCCTAAGCCTTTGGCTCCTATTGAATACCGTGGCGATATCGCCCCGATCAAAACCAAACTCGAAGGCGTATACTTCGGCGAACATTTCAAAAACCTTGCAGGCGTTGCTGATAAAATCACCGTTTGCCGTTCCATGACTCATGGCGAAGCTGCCCACGAACGCGGCACCCACAACATGTTTACTGGTTATCGCCCTAGCCCTGCACTTAGCTACCCTAGCTTTGGTAGTATTGTTTCCCATGAATTTGGTCCAAAAAACAATCTTCCTCCTTACATCTGCATTCCTAACCAGCCTAATGAATTTGCTGGCTCTGGCTACTTAAGCTCTGCTTATGGGCCTTTCAGTTTGGGCAATGACCCAGCGAACAAGGGATTCTCTGTTCGCGATCTGCAACTCCCAGGCGGAATTGATGTAAACCGCTTTACACAACGAAAATCCATGCTTGAAGCGGTTAACGACCATTTCAAGACTAAGGAAAAATCGGATAACCTCGATGCAATGGACACCTTCTACAAACGAGCCTACAGCCTGATCAGTTCTGATCAAGCCAAGGAAGCGTTTAATATCGGTGCAGAAAAAGAAGAAATCCGCACTGAATATGGTCAAAACTCTGCTGGTCAGCGCATGCTATTGGCTCGCAGACTTGTTGCTGCTGGCGTTCGCTTTGTTTCCCTTACCTACGGTGGTTGGGATATGCATTCGGGCATCAAGGCAGGCATGACAAGCCAAGCTCCAAACTTGGATCAGGCCCTTGCAACCTTGATTCGCGATTTGGATCGCACCGGTTTGCTCGACTCCACTTTGGTCATGGTATCTTCCGAATTCGGTCGTACCCCTAAGATCAACGCAACCGCTGGTCGCGATCACTGGCCTAAAGTTTTCAGCGTAATGCTCGCTGGTGGTGGTATCAAGAAGGGTATGGTTTACGGTAGCTCCGATTCCACCGCTTCTGAACCAGAAGACGATGCGCTTTCGGTCGAAGATTTGTCAATGACCGTGTATAATCAGTTGGGTATCGATGGCGAAAAACGCCTCGTTGCTCCTGGTAACAGGCCAATTGATATTGTTCGCGATGGCAAGGTTGTCAAAGAAATCCTTGCTTAATTGCAGTCTTAATTAATGTGGTATCCCCGGTTGATTTACTTCTCCCGGGGGCTGCAACTTTCCTTCCCTATTTTGTGAGCAGCTTTGTTTAAGGCTGCTCGAATTTTAAGTACTGAGACTCATCCATGAAGATTTTTCTCTCTAGATTTTTCTTGATGTCCATCGCCGTCTTGGCTATTGCCTCTTCCCTTAACGCAGCATCCCCAAATCTTGGTGGCATTGCTCCACGTGGATGGCAACGAGGCACCGAAGTTGAATTAACTTTCACGGGTGCAAGACTTACCGATGCCAAGGAACTTCTCTTTTATCGCAAAGGGATTGAAACCACGAAGATGACCGTGGTAAGCGATACTCAGTTAAAAGCAATGGTGAAAATTAGCCCTGAAGCTGGCTTGGGCGAATACGGAATTCGAGTTCGCACAGCAACCGGCATTAGTGAACTGCGAACTTTTTATGTGGGCGCACTCCCGGTAATCGATGAAAAAGAACCTAATTCAGAGTTTGCAACTCCCCAAAAAATCGCAATGAATGTTACAGTTCACGGCGTCGCCAATAATGAAGACGCAGATTATTTCCTGGTAGAAGCCAAAAAAGGCGAGCGTATCAGTGCAGAAGTTGAAGGCATGCGCCTTGGCACCATTGTTTTCGACCCCTTTGTTGCAATCTTTAATATGAAGAGGTTTGAATTAAGCGCACGCGATGATTCACCCCTTACCGGACAGGATTGTTTCGCTTCCATCGTTGCGCCTGAAGATGGCCAGTATGTAGTCTTGGTTCGTGAAAGCGCCTATGGTGGTAATGGAAATGCCAAATACCGCGTTCATATTGGTAATTTCCCCAGACCTACAGGTGTATTCCCCACGGGTGGTAAAGCTGGCGAAGAAATCGAAGTTACTTATCTGGGTGATCCTGCTGGTCCAATTAAACAAAAAATCAAACTTCCCGCAGCACTTGATCCCGAATTTAGAATCTTTCCCCAAGACGCCAAAGGCATTTGCCCTTCCGGCATTCGCTTCGGCCTTTCCAACTTCCCAAACAGTTTTGAAGTTGAGCCAAATGATACACCAGATAAAGCAACCGTGGTAAACTTCCCCAGCAGCTTTAATGGCATCATCGAAAAAAATGGCGATGTCGATTGCTTC
>CAJCCR010000137.1 GCA_903960945.1 uncultured Planctomycetaceae bacterium | reverse complement strand
ACTCCCACTCCAAATGTTTGATACGAAAACATAGTAAGCCAATAAAGCAGAGGTGGCTTATCGAGGTAGGGTTCGCCACCTAATAATGGTACGAGCCATTCATTATTGGCGAGCATCTCGCGTGGGATTTCTGCATAACGAGTTTCATCAGGTTCGAACAATGAAAAATCAAGCCTGCTAAACAAAAGGAATAGAGCAAGAACACATAAAATCAACCGATGTGAAAGCAATCCTTTTTCTGGCGATTGGGTATCGCAAGTGGGAAAAAGAATTTCACACCAAAGGTGCTTGGTCCAATCGTAAATGTTATTCGGCTTACTGATGCCATCCATGGCTTATCCTCGTTGAATACAAGGACGAATCATGCCAGAAAACAGGGGTAAAGGTCAATGGAAGGCTACGCCTTCCCCGTAAGAATCCTGCTGAGGTAAAAACGTAATGAAAAGGTGTGAAATAGGAACCAAACTAGAAAAATCTGCAATAAACCTAGCATTTCCAGTGCGATTACCGAAGAAACCCAATAAACCTTGGCCATATCATTGTGGGAATTCATCATGAAAGCATTCACAAAAGAACTCAAGGAAAACAAGAAAATAGCTCCCACCAAGGCAAAAGCGAGCAGATGAGAAGAATAGGCCAAACCAGGCCGGTTAATGGTTTCAAATGCACGGTTATAAAGAAATGTAATCACAGCAAAAGCGCTGTAGTAACTTATCGACCCTAAAATTGAAAGAATAAACCCAACACGCAAGGTATCAGGAGTTTTTCCTGCACTAAAAGTGACTGCAGATGCCAGAAAGAATATAAGCGCAAGCACCATTAATATCAAAAAACTGATGGCAAATCCTGAAGAGCGCAGAGTCTGAGATGCCTTCATGAAAAACACTGCACCAACGATAAACAATCCAAACATCACCAATAAGGAAAAAACAGTAATAACCACCAAGATAACGTGATCAGTATCCATGTTATTCTGAAAAGGCAAAGAAAAAGTAATCGTACCAAATTGAAGCTGAATGTTTACAAAATGCATGATAACGGCAATTGCAGTCATCATGGTTGCAAGGGCTAGGTCGCCAATATGCGCAAATGCACCACCGCTATTTCCATTATTGGGGGGCGCAGGATTATAATTCTTATCAGGAACAACTGGACTTACATCAACCTGATAAACCCCAAGAGGAACGTCATTGGATTGAACCGTGGCTTGGGGAAAAAGCTCTGCATAGGTTGAAGCCGAAAACCAATCCACTTGATCGGTGGAAACTTCATGAAATGGTTTCAACTTTCCTTTTTGCTTAAGCTGAAGCATTTCGGGATGATTGAGCGGGCCGAATGTTTTTCCCTGAATCCGTAAATAATATGCCATGCTTTCCCTTTTTTATAATCACCTCGACCGTGCTACCATCCAAATCAAAAACGCTAAAAGAAGAATGATCCCGCCCGCAAATAACCCTGCTAGAAGAAACAATTCATGCTTTTTTCGATAATCAACCATCCTGCTAATGGTCGAATCAAACAACCCTTGAAGATCTTTTGGAATCTTAGCCCCTGAATTTTCAACCTCGGCATACATCCGCTCAAATTCTGCAATCCGCTGTGCGCATTTAGCATCAAGAACTACTTCGAGCAATGCTTTCCTTAAAGCAAACAATTGCATGTCTGCAAATTCCTTAACCTTCGAATCGTTCTCATACTTCTCAAGCCATACATACAAAGGCTCAATTCTTGCCCAGTAACTATCGCCTTTTTTAACCCCCACTCGGCCAGCAATTTTTGCCCAACTTTCATAACACTTTTTAGCGTTTTGGTAATCCTTGGCGCGCACAAACTGCATACCACGGTTTGCAAGATCAGTTAATTCCTTAGAACTATATGCTTCCTGTTTTTTGCTGGTGATCGTTTCGATTTCTTCAACCACGCCGGGTGCAGGTGGATTAACCCAGTTCTGCTTGAATTCTTCCTTCGCTTCAAACATCTCTTGAATATCACCCGTCTGCGCAGATTTCCGAATCGTTTTCAACAAATCCAACTGCAATTGTTTTTCAAGAATCGCAAGATCCTCTATAAGCGTTGCATTAATCCGATCCAACATCGCAATTTCTCGCAGAGCATTAACTCTTTCCCCCACGGGCGCCCTTTCCAAGACCAACTTCCGCAAATTACGGTATTGATGCTCTAGAGATTGATATTCTGCATAAGCTGACTGCAGATTTTCAATCACTTCCATTTTTAAAGACGACCCCACGGGAAGATCTTGAAACGCAGCCATCATTTCAAAATCAACACGTCCTGGAAAATTCAACTGGGCAACCTGGTCTTCAATTCTTGGTTCGATGTTGGCATATTGCATCGCCTCAGATCGAAGATTCTTATTGAGTAATTCTTCCAATCGACCCAAATCATTATTGATCAACTCACAAGCACGCACATAATCCTCAGCAGCTTCCCTTACTGCAGAACTAGGCGACCGCTCTTTGGATTCGGTGTAATTTTTAAGAGTCATCACCGCTTTATCAATTCTCATAAAATTCCAACCCTCACTTATTTAACGGATATCAGTCCTGCAATTTCAATGATTTGAAAATTGACTGCAATCGCTTCCAAATGCTTTTTCAAATCATCTGGCTTCCTGGAGCTCATATCCCCTGACTTTTCATAAACCTTTTTAGAAAACTCTTCCCGCAGTTCATTACTCTCAATGGTTTTCCCAAACGGGATAAAAAACTTATACTTTTTTAGATCGTTCTCCAATTCCTTATCAAATGCCTTCATTAAAACTAGTTCTTTGATCATCTCGGAAAGTGTTTCAAGCTGAAAACCATGCATTTCATAACGAACAGGAACCTCTTCCCGGGTTTTTAATGCTATATCCATAATCAAATCCTGAGCTTTTTTCTGTAATCCTTGCCCACTTTGTTTAGGCTTACTCTTAGGCTTTGATTCAGGTTCTGTTTTCAAAAATTCAAGAACCCCGGTTGCATTTGTCTGGGCCTTTTCTAAAGAGGCCAAAGCCTTTTTCTTAATTTCATCAGGCACAATCGAAGAATTTATTTTACTTTGGATCATTTCACTTTTATTTGGATCTGCGAATTGCTCAAGCATGAACATTCCAACAAGATCTTTCCCAGCATTAAGGTCATTCATCACCGTTTTGCAAGCTTCGGTATTTTTGTGAGTTGTAGAAAGAGCCTCAAGCCTTTGGATGCTCAAAGACCAAGAAATAATCAATTCAGCAATTGATTCATTAAAGCGATTTCGGTTGATTTTATAATCAGACTTCAGAAATTGGGCTATATCCCCTTTTAATTCACCAAGTGCACTTAAGCAATTACCAAAAGCTTGGTTTCTATCGTCTTGGGGAACTTGTTGCAATCTAGTTAATAACTCCAATAGTTTTGGCTCGTCAGGTAATGAATCCACCAACTCTTTAAAAGGAAGAATTCTTTCTTCGATCATCTCTAACTTTTTGGAAAATTCTTTCGTTTCCTCAGCAGTTTTTTTAAGCTTTTCCTGAAAACCTAAAATAGCTCCATCATAGTTCGATTTATCGCTCTTTAATTCATTTTGAAGTTTCATTATGAAGGCCTGAGATTCTGAACCAACTTTATCCATTTCTTTTTGATGATCAATCTTTGGAAGATAACTAGTTCGAAAAGCTTCACTAAGCGCTTTATTTTCAACTTCAAGTTTATCTCGGTCTTCTTTAACTAATGCGAATGTTTTTGCCACTGGAGCAAAGGTAATCCAACCAAGGAAGAGTCCAAAAAGAAATATCACAATGCATGCGGGTATTAAAACTTTAAGGACCGTAAAAAATTCAGGTGCATCATACTTTTTAACAGCTTTATTATTAAAATCAGCGGTTATTACACCTGCAACATCAGAATCACCGGAGAACAACCCAGGAATAAACCGAGCTTGAATCCAGTTTTTGCCATCGATGGCAAGCAAGTCAATGGCTTGCAATTGATTGGCCTTAGCCATGGATTTAAGGGAATCGATGGAGAAAGGCCCCACCTTCGAAATCCCACTTTTGATGTAGTAACGAACCATAGGGCACCTTATTTATTTTCTGTGTCAAGAATTTTACGGAACTCTTTGTATTTTTTTATATCTTCTAAATAAACTTTTGCATTAGTTTCTATCTCTAGCCCTCTATTCTTATTTGCCTCAACATTTTTTTTAAAGTTAGAATTAACTTTATCCTTATCATTCATTTCTTTATCAGACAATTTTTCTTGCGGTGCAGGAGGCGTAACAATATTAAAAAAAATCTTCAGTTCCTCCAGACTTTTATTTTCTAAATTTCGCGGAAAATAATCAAAAGCGAAATAATAATTCAATTGATCATCTTTCGTTTGCGATAATAAAGTTTTAAGACCAACCGCCCCCTCCTTGGTTTTAGGAAATTCCGAAATTTGGCTAATTTTCAATTGAACATCAACTGAATTTTTCCCTGCATTTTTCAAGTCATTTACAATAAGTAGCCAGTCCCGGCCATATGTCGCCTTGAACGTCGGATTATTCAAAGATTCTTTTTCTTTATTGCTTATGAATTTTTTCAATTCCTCGTTCAAACCTATTGGTGAGTTTTTCAATATTTTCTCATCAAACTTTTTAGCATCATCTATCTTTTTGGAATTATCATCAATAGTTTCAATCAGTTCTTTTATTTCTGTTTTCCCAAGTACTGGATCTGGAGGAAGTTCCCCGATCGGAATTTTGATTGATACTACTTTCTGATCTGTTTTTCTTTTATTAGCAGCGTCTGTTGCAATTCCAAGCTCTCCTACAAGTTTGTTTTTCGCAATTTTAATATCATCGAGTTCAACAGATTTCGCCACCATGATTTTTGAAAACCTATTGATATCAGACTTAATATTTTTTATTTCAATTAATCTATCATTCACTTCCTTTTCATCAAATTTAGTTTTAAAAATCTCTCTGCTGTTTGAACCATTCTTAGCCAGAAACAAATACAAGACAACTGAAACAGACGACGAAAGAATCATCACTAGAACCATAGAAAAAAGCATAAAACCATTATTTGTATTGCGATTATAATTGTTATTACTCATTTTGTTCCACCTTTCACCGATATAAAGTCTTCAATTTTTTTCTTAATAAACCGGTTTAACTCCAACGCTTTTTTAGAAACCTTATCTTTTGGATCGTTTATTTCTTTAAATTCAATTTTCTTAAGATGTTCTTCAAATTCACGAATTAATGAATCCCAATCTTTTTTTGAGATTGCAACATTAGATTTAATTAGGCTTCGTATTTCCGCTAGAACAACTATTTCTTGTAATTCCTTAACATTTTTTAATGCCGTTTCATTGTTTTTCACATAACTTTCAATCTTTATAAGATTTAAATGCGCCATTTTTTCATCCAAAAGGATTTCAACAAGTTCTTTTAAATTGTTTTTTACCGTATTTTCAAAATACAAATTGTTTCCATTTTCCTTTATCAAAACAGCCAACGCAACCAAGCTTTCTGAAGGCAATAAAATATAATCTTCGGGAGGCTTGTCATTCTTATTAGCAACTGCAATTATTTTTTTAAAATCTGCAGATTTAATTTCCAACTTTTTTAAAATATCAGGAAGTTTTACTTCATCTTTGTCCTTATCAATCCACATTTTAGCTTGGTAGTATATTTTAATATTGTTTTTATCTTTACCATATTGTTCATATTTGGCTTTTGCATTTTTCTCTATCTCATCGATGTACTTGCTAATCACATCGCCCTTTTCAAGCACTTTACCTTTGTTTTTATCAATAAATTCCAACCATGATTCTTTCTCTTTGGGGCCATCTTTAATTATAAGTTTTTCCTGTTCTCCTTTTTTTTTCAACAAATCCTCGATTATGTTCTTGGGCATTTTAAATCCAGTTGTTCCTTTAAATTTTTGATCATTCAATTTAAATTTAAGATCGTCTAAATCTTTAGTATCTTCAATATTTTTTTTGATATGAAGGCCGTTTTGTTTAATAACTTGTTTATCGAGTTCATCATTTTCTTTTTTCAGCAATTCAGCTACTTCAAACAGAACAAGTATACTTTCGATTTCTTCGTTTTTATTTTTCTCAAGTTCGTTCACTTCTTGTAACAGATTGTTCAATTCATCGTTCTTATCTTTGGTCAACTTGGCAAATTTTTCTTGGTTTATGCTGCTTGCTATTAACCAAGTTAATAGCGGAGGCAAGACAAGCAGAAACAATAAGCCTAAGATTCCTGCTAAGAATATTATTGTTTTCCAAGTGTTATCAGGCCCAGAAGGTTTTAAATTATCGAAACTTTCACCGTCGTCTTTTGTGTCGATAAATAATTCTGACTTACTAAATAGTGGATCTTTACTAGGCTTCAACCCAGGCAAATTGGATTTAAATGGATCGAAACTTGGTATGTGAGTAGGCGAATGTGTTCCACCCAATCCAGTGGGAATTCTTTTATCTTTGGGCTTTTCGCCACGGGCTAAGTTTACTAATGCCCCAGCAGGCGCGTTGCCTAATCCTCTTGAAAGATTAAGAACACCATCGTGAAAGGTTTTATCAGAAAAAGGCGCAGCAAGTGAATCTGCATCCTGTGGAATAAAGCGCAAGGTACAACTGGGGCCTCTCCCCCCCAAAGTGTAATAAGTGCTGAACGTGATATTCCAGCGCTGGTATTCTGGAAGCAATGCTATCGCTTCTTGTATTAAAGCAAGCGGATCTAAACCCGTGGGATAAATTACTGTTATGGGTTTGCCCGATTGGGCTCGTTCTGCAAGCCAGCCTGCCCAACCCGCATCGCCTACGATGCTTTTCCAATAATTGCAAATCTGGGGATCCAAGGCCCCGATTGCCATGCGTTGGGTATCAAGCCTACCAATCTGGGGTGACCAATGATCTCGAAACTTAAAGTTATTAATCGCCCACGCAGGGCCCGCCTTCGCTTTATCCTTGGCTACATCCAAATCATCCAATATTACATGGTGAGCAATAAAATTAGTTCGATTGGCGTAAAGGGGGGCAGGGCCAATGCGGGAAAGTACCGAACAATCGCGAACGCCTGCATTAAATCGATAATGCGAAAAACCTATCGGATTGCTATGCGCCTTGGAGTTTCCAGCCTTGTAAAGTTCTTGGTAATTATTGATTGCCAAAAGATTCTGCAATAAAAGCTTATTAGAAAGCGCATCGTTAGAAGCCCCTGCATAGCATAGGCAACCACGCAAACCATCAATGCCTTCATCTGCAGCAGTGTAAATAAGTTCTCTAGGCATATTTGAATCTTTTACCTATTATTTTTCGGGGCACGGGTGGGGTCATCTGGGTTTTTTAACCAGAGAGGCAATATATCTTTAACTGTTTTCGCCAAGGCGTAAAGCATGGGCACCGAAGCCCAGATTGGCCTGATTTCGCTAGGCTTGATCATGGCTTTGTTCTCAGTTCCTAAGGTGGGCTTACTACCAAACGAACTTACAGGAATGTAAATGACATCCTGGGCGAAGTTCTCGCAAGCGTTCACAATGTTGGGCGCATAATTCTCAAGAAAAACTTTAATTTCCTTGGAAGCCTGCTTTATCGCAGGGATCGAGAGCAGATGTTGCCCACCTTTTCCCGGTTGGCGAATAAAGGGTTCCGCCATCGAAACATTGGGAACCAGATGGCACCATGAATCCCACTTGGTCAGGACGACAATCAAAGGCCTATCGTACTTATTAGAAGCACTTAAACCCCGATGGCGCCAAATCCGACTTAAGGCTTCAGAAAGAATAGTTTCCTGCCTATCATCGATGTTTTTATAACTATTCATCGACTGCTGTTGCACCCTTTCAGCTTCTTTTCGGATTCGAATATTTTGGGTTGGGTCAAATAGATAGAATAGTGCATCAGCTTCACGTAGATGGATTGTCACCTGGTTTTCAGAAGTGTCCTTGCCTGTTTTAAAAGATTCGCCTGAGTTGTCATAAAGGGAAACCAGTCTATGCTCATTGTTATTTACACGAGGGTGCCCATTGCCTGGTTCAATTTGAAATATAAAGGGCTTAGCAAGGTTGACTGCCTGATCACTGATCAGAACTTCGTTAAAAAGGCTATCATCCAATTCCTGAGTACGCCTGATCAAATCATCGGGGGTGCATTGTTTATCGGGTGCGGGGTTATGAAATATATTATTTTCATATTGGATCAGGGCGTTGTTGAAAGTGGGATCAGGATCGAAAAACCGGAGTAAGAATTTATCCTGCATCACTCTTCGAAGTTCATGCGTCATACATGCTAAGAGAAATGATTTACCACTACCTGGCGTACCGATGATTGAGAAAAACTTGATTCTACTTTCAAGAACTTCTCTAGGTATTTCGAGATGACAATTAGGGCAGGCGAGCTTTTTGCAAACCACGCCTTTGGGATCAATCGCAAAACCTTCGGGGCTAAATCGGGAAGGAAGAAAACGCATCAAGGCATCTTCTCTGCGTAGGCGCCTGTCACCCGCTAAGCTTTGATGGCTTGCAACCCAAAGTGCATCTTCAGGCGCAAATTTACCCATGCAGTTGGGACACGTTGCAGATTGTCGAAGGGTCACCCTAGTTGACGCCATAAAAATCAAATGCTTTCTGGGGATAAAACATTTTTAACAAACCTTAATTTGATTTATATTAACACTGTCTACCCTTTTTAAAAGCTTAAAAGCCTTATATCATATGTTTTTTCCAAGTAGGGGCGAAATAACCCCAACCATGCTATTAATGATTGGTAGAATAGCTAAACTAACAAATATTATCGGTTAATTACGGTGCTCAATGCTTCTGCAAACTCAAGACCTTTCCAAATGCTATGGCGATTTTTATGCGCTACGGTCCCTTAATATGCACATCGCGCCTGGCGAAGTCTATGGCCTATTAGGCCCCAATGGCGCAGGAAAATCCACCGCACTTCGCCTTATCATGGGCTTTCTTCAACCCTCTTCAGGTAAAGCCTTAATTGCTAACCACGATTGCTGGGCAAATGGCGTTACAGCTAGAAAAAAAATCGCATATCTCCCGGGCGAACTGCGACTTTACGAAAATATGTCAGGTAGGCAATTGGTTAACTTTCTCAGCGGCTTACGCAACAGGCCCGTCCGCCCAGACCTAAACAAAATGGCCAGCATTTTTGATATCGATATCGATACCCCCATGGCAAATATGTCTAGCGGCATGAAGCGCAAAGTCGCACTGCTTTTAGTGCTTGATCCCTATGCAGAACTCATCATCATGGATGAGCCTACGAATACGCTTGACCCCACGATGCGTACCGCCCTTCTCGATGAAGTTAAAGCTGCCAAAAAGCGAGGGCAGGCAGTT
>CAJCCR010000136.1 GCA_903960945.1 uncultured Planctomycetaceae bacterium | reverse complement strand
GTGCTTAAAGGCGAAACCTCTGCACTGCTTGCTGACCGAAGAATTCATATGTTTGCCCTTACTAGTGGCACCACCAATACCCGGAAATATATTCCCGTTACCGATTCTTACCTCGATGATTATCGTAGGGGTTGGAATATCTGGGGCCTTAACGCTTTCATGAAACATGTTAAAGCCAAGTTTCAACCCATCCTTCAAATGAGTGGTGATTGGGATGAGTACCGTAGTGAATCTGGCGTTCCCTGCGGCAGTGTTACAGGCCTTACCGCAAGAATGCAACGAAAAGTTATCCGTTGGCTTTACTGCGTCCCACCTGAAGTAAGTAGAATTAAAGATTCTGCCTCGAAGTATTATACCGTGATGAGGCTTTCCATTCACCGACCTGTGGGCATGATATTGGCTGCAAACCCTAGCACTCTTATCAATCTCGCTAAAGCGGGCGATCTTGAAAAAGAATCTTTGATCAAAGATTTAAGAGATGGAACGCTAAGCAACCGGATGGATATTCCCGATGATGTTCGCAGAGTGCTTGCTTCGCGAATAAAAAAACAACCCGAGAAAGCCCTTCAGCTTGAAGCTATCATCAATAAAACAGGCTCTCTTTTTCCTAAGGATTACTGGCCCGAACATTGTTTGTTGGGAAATTGGACTGGCGGCAGCATGGCTTCCTACCTCAGGCACTACCCGAAGTTTTATGGTTCGATGCCTGTGCGTGATGTAGGGCTTATTGCAAGCGAAGGCCGTATGACAATACCTTTGGAAGATAACACGCCCTCGGGTGTTCTTGATATCACAACTCATTTTTTTGAATTTATTCCGGAAGAAGAAAAAGGCTCGTCCAACCCTACCGTGCTACTTCCCCATGAACTTGTTGAAGGCAGGAATTACTTTATTCTCTTCACCACTTCCTACGGGTTATATCGCTACGATATTCACGATGTGGTTCGCTGCACCGGATTTTATAATAAGACTCCCTTGCTGCAATTTCTCAACAAGGGTTCGTACTTTTCGAATCTTACGGGCGAGAAAATTTCCGAATATCAGATCACGGGATCCATGGCTGAAATCCTCAAAGACCTTGATCTTGCACTTAATATTTACAGCCTGGCGCCCATCTGGAATGATGAGCAACCTTATTACGGGTTATTTATCGAATCTAGTGATATTCAAAACCCTGATATTGCAATTATTATTGCTAAGCGCATGGAAGAAAAACTTCGAGCAATAAACATCGAATACGATAGCAAGAGGGAAAGCCTTAGGCTGGGGCCTATAAAACCCATGATTTTGCAACCGGGCACCTGGCAAAAATGGGATCGGGAACGGTTGAAAAAAACAGGCGGCACCCTCGAACAATACAAGCACCCTTGTCTCATCAACGACCTTGCGTTCAAATCGCAGATCGAATCTAGTATCTTGCCAATCCTTTCTTGACCTTTAATTTCTGATACCTCATGATTAGCTGGGAAACTATTCAATCAGGTATTAAATCATGATTACGATTCACAGATTCAATGAACAGGGCCAGTTATCTCTACTACCTACTGATTCCATTCATCATCTTAATTTAAACAACGAAAATAGTTCTGGATCAGGCCTCATCTGGATCGATCTTGAAAACTCCACCATCGAAGAAGATGAGATCGTTTTTAAAAAACTCTTCCCTATCCACAAGCTTACGCTCGAAGATGTTTCTTATTTGCGTAATGTTAATAAGAAACCCCATCTTCCCAAGGTGGAAGAATATCCGACCTATCTTTTTGTGATTTTAAATCCTCTTTGCGATGATTTTCAGCAGGGGAAAAAAGTTCTTGATATTGATCATGCCACCACTCAGCTAAGCGTTTTCATCAGCCCCAAGTTGTTAATCACCCATCACCTTGGTTCGCTTGCTGGTATCCACGAGGTCAGGGCTTATCTTGACCGGCACGCCTTAAAGCCGCACCATGGTTCTGATTTTATCTTTCATTTGATCATGGATGGAATCATCGATCGATACCGGCCTGTGCTTGATTCTCTCGAGGAATATTTTAATGAACTTGAGGAAGTTGTGTTTGTAGCTCCGGGGAAATCAAAATTGCAGGATCTTATCGGGCTAAAGCGCATTATTAATGTAATAAGGAAAACGCTGATCCATGAAAAAGAAATTTTATTCAGGTTGAGCCGTGGGGAGTTTCAAGTCATTGGTGAAACTCGTGTTATCTACTATCGTGACGTTTATGACCATACGGTAAGGTTTGTTGAATTAGTTGAAAACAACCGGGAAATGGTTTCAGATTTGCTTCAAGCGCATTTGTCTTCTTCCTCGAATAAACTGAACGAGGTCATGAAAGTTCTTACCATCATTTCAATTTTGATTCTGCCCATGACGGTGATTTCAGGAATTTATGGAATGAACTTTGAAAATCAACCTGAAGTACACTGGCAATATGGGTACCCGATGGCGCTTTTTCTTATGTTGGTAACCAGCTTTTGTTCTTATAGGTTTTTTAAGTTCTATAAATGGATATAAATTGTTTGCATAGCTTTTATATTTTAATTAAGATTATGAATAGACTTAAACCAGTAAACCTTGTTTTCAAGGGATTTGCGCAATGAAAATGATAGTTTTAATGCTTTGTCTTGCGATTACTTCTTTTATCCAAGAAAATGCAATCACGCCTGCGGAAGCTGCAAAAATGGTCGATAAAGATTGCCTGATGCAAATGAAAGTTGAATCAGCATCGATGGATAAAAACAAAAGTAATATGTTTTTGAATTCTAAGTCGAGTTTCAAGGATGCAGGTAATTTCACGGTTGTGGTAAGGGCAGGGGCTAATGAAAAGCTTAAGGATAGGCATAAATTCAAGGATGCTCCCAAATTCTTCAAAGATAAAACGATTCAAGTAAAGGGCAAGGTATCTACCTACAACGACAAACCGCAGATGGTTGTTGATGGTTCTGCCCAACTTACCGTGATAGAAGAAAAGTAATAATCACCAAGAATAAGGCGGGAAACTTTCCCAATTGTTGACGTCTCCTTTAAGCAAGGCTTGCGCAAGCATCCTTGCTTCTTGTTTTTGTGCCTCATCCAAATAATCAACCTGACTTGTGCCTGAAACCCTTGTTAACAAGACCACACCCAGATGCCCCAACGCCGATTGCTGTAGGTTTAAATCGCATTTTCCCCAATTATTTTGATATGCGTTTAGAAAAGATCGAATCAGTTCTGCGTAGGATGAGCGGTTTGATTTTGCATAAATGCACTTCAAAACTAAATGCGCAAGAAACAATCCTAGATCCATCGTGAAGTCGCCAAAATGAGCGGTTTCATGATCCACCAAAGTCATACCATTTGGGTGAAGCAAAAGATTTTTTGGGCTGAAGTCGCCATGGCAGAGTGTGTTGTTTTCTTCCAATAGCGCATTGCGTAAGGAATTAATCCTTGCTGAATACTCTGGGAATTGAAGAGCTAGTCTTTCGTAAAAAGGTTCAATTCTTAATTGTTGAAAAATGGTTTTGTCTAAGAGTCCGGGGAAGCTTTTCTTTAAACTAGCTCCTTTATTATGCATAGCTGCGAGTAAATCTGCAGCTTGTGTTGCCCGAACTGGGTCCGCTATTTGACCTAATAATTCGGTTTTCCAAGCGGTTGCTGGGGCAGGGGCAAGCGACATTGCCAACACATGATTTTGGTTGTCATGCCAGAGAGGTTCGGTTAGGTAGCCGTTTAATGCGAGGGATTTGAACGCAGAGAGAAAAAGAAATTCTCGTTCGATTCTTGCAGGGTCACTAAGCCAAAGATCTTTGACCCGCAATTGTTTGCAGGCTTGTTTGAGAATAAAAGTTTTATCTGGTGTTGTGATTTTAAAAACGAGAGCTGAAACGCCCCCACTTAAGGATTCGATGGCGGGATTGGGGTCCGAGATTCTATGGGTAGAAATTAGATAATTGGTAATGTTGGAAGAGTTTAATTCAAGCACAAATCACCTGGTTTTGTAGCCATCCGGGTGCGATTGGTGCCAGCGCCAAGCGGTGGTAATAATTTCACGGATATCTTTATAGTTGGCTTCCCACCCAAGCCTGAGATTTGCTTTTTTACAGCTTGCAACCAAGGCTGGCGGGTCGCCTTCTCTCCGTGCACCGATGGTAAAGGGTACTGCTTTCCCGGTGATATCTTTGACTGCATTGAGGATTTCGTAAACACTGTTGCCCTTGCCTGTTCCCAGATTTAGGCAGAGGTGCTCACCGGGTAATGTTTTT
>CAJCCR010000135.1 GCA_903960945.1 uncultured Planctomycetaceae bacterium | reverse complement strand
TCCGCCCGCAAAGGTGATATCAGATTGGATAAAGTCAGAAGTTGCTTCGCTGAGCGTGAATGTGAGGGTAGCGGTCTCGCCAATTCTTAAAGCAGTTTTATCAGCGGCAATAGCAATCGTAGGAGCAGCGGTATCAATGTTGATGGAGAGTTGCGTTGCAGCGGTGTTATTGTTGCCTGCTGCATCGGTGAAGGAGCCCGCAACGACATTGAAGGTAGCGGGCGTGGTACTGTTATTAGTGGGGGTGAAGGTAGCGGTATAAGAAGAGCCAGTGCCTGATAGCGTTCCCAGAGTTCCACCCGTGGTAACGATATCACTTGCGATAAAATCAGAAGCAGCTTCGCTGAGCGTGAAGGTTAAGGTAGCGGTCTCTCCAATCCGCAAAGCAGTTTTATCAGAAGTAATGGTAATGGTGGGTGCAGTGGTATCAATGTTGATGGAGAGTTGCGTTGCAGCGGTGTTATTATTGCCTGCTGCATCGGTGAAGATATTAGCTAAGACATTGATGGTGGCAGGTGTAGTACGGTTATTAGTTGGAGTGAAAGTAGCGGTGTAAGTTAAACCAGAACCAGAGAAGTTTGAGAGCGCACCACCTGCAATAGTGATATCTGGTGTAGTGAAGTCAGAAGTTGCTTCACTGAGGGAGAAGGTGATGGTTGCAGTCTCGCCAATTCTCAAAGAGGTTTTATCGGAGGCGATAATAATTGTAGGGGGAATGGTGTCTGCAACGGTGTAAGTTTGGCCGGTGAAGTTTGCTGGATTATTCGTAGTGTTCAGGAAAACGCTAATGTTATCGCTTCCTTCGTTGGCGGTTGCAATGTCTGGTTTGGAGTCGCCATTGAAGTCTTCAATGGTGACGGAATACGGCGTGGTGCCTGTGGTAAAGTTGGCTGCGGATTTAAAAGTTCCATCGCCATTACCTGCAAGAAGACTGATGGTGTTGATGGGGCTGACAATGTTGTAATAGCTGTTAGCAACAGCAAGGTCTATTTTGCCATCGCCATCAAGATCTGCAGCTTTAACAGAAACTGGCCTGGTGCCTGTAGAAGCAGAAGTTGCAGATTGAAATGTTCCGTTCCCATTGCCAAGAAGAATGCTGACATTATTGGAGCCGTAGTTGGCGGAGATGAGGTCTATTTTGCCATCGCCATTAATATCTTTCATGATTACTGAAAAAGGTTGTGTGCCTGCAGTTAGGTGAGTGGGTGCTTTAAAAGAGCCATCGCCATTACCGAGTAGAAGGCTTAAACCATGCGATATGGTGGCAGTAAAGTCAGATGTAGCGAGGTCAAGGAATCCATCGCCATTGACATCACCCATGGCGACGGATTTTGAGCCGCTGCCCGTTTCAAAGTTGGTGGCTGCTTTAAAATTGCCATCCCCATTCCCTAGAAGGATAGAAACAGAATTGCTGCCGTTATTAGCTGTAGCGATATCGAGTTTGGAGTCGCCATTAAAATCGCCAAGGATTACAGAAATAGGTCCATTTTCGGTTGCGACAGCAGATTTGGTAATGAAACTATTATTGCCGTTTCCGAGAAATACGGAGACGGTGTTGCCGCCTGTACCAACAAAACTGTTGGCGGCAACAAGGTCGAGCTTGCTATCACCGTTGATGTCGCCGGTGGTAATACCTTGGGGTTCGGTTCCCGTGTTAAAAGGGGGTCTCGGGTTAAAAGTTCCATCGCCAACACCAAGGAGGACGCTGAGTTTATTATTGAAGCCATTGGCTGTGATGATATCGGTAAAGCCATCGGCGTTGATGAGGCCCGTGGTGATTGCATGTGGGCCAGAGGATGCGCCAGTTGAATAATCGGTTTTGGAGGAGAAGGAAATACCGGGGAGGTTTGTGCCGCCCAAGGGTTGTGAGGCGGAGTTTATAATAGTGTCGTTATCGATAAGGTTTAGGCCGATGGAGCCAGTGCCTGTAATGCCTAGAATCGTGACATTGTAGGTGGCGCCCGAACCTGTAACTGAAATCGAGGTAGATGCAACCCCTCCGGATGCGGAGGAGGTGAAGTCGGAAGAATCAACACCTGTAACTGATTCGCTGAAGGAAACGGCGTACGAGGCAGAGGTTGAGGCGGCAGTTCCAGCGTTCCTAAGAATTGAACTAACAGATGGGTTTACTGGGGTAATGCGTTCTTCGAGGCCTTCAAGAAAAGGTCGCTTTCTCTTGTTTGTGTATAACTTTTTGTGGTTGAATACATTCAGGATTGGCTGCGAGAACAGCCTGAGCCATTGGTTCCACGAGATCATTGGGCGCATTCCATGGGGCAATATGGAAACTAATCTGGTAATAGTGCTTTTAAAATTGTAGCTGTATAAAACGCAATGTAAACAATTAAAAAGATTAATTTAGTAAATAATTACAAAATATATATTATTTTGATAGAAGCGGTTGGCTAATTAAGCTTTGATAGCAAGAAAAGGTTCGCCTTCGTTGAGGGTAGGGCGCTCAGGCCGACCTTTGTATTTGTAAACAAGGCCCATGTTATCGAGGCCCATAAGGTGAAGGATGGTTGCGTGAAGGTCGTGGACATGGAGTTTGTTTTCGATGGCTCGAAGGCCGAGTTCATCCGTGGCGCCAATGGTTTGCCCGCCTTTGACGCCACCGCCCGCCATCCACATGGTAAAGCCCGTGGGGTTGTGATCTCTGCCATCGCCTTTTTCGCTCATGGGAGTTCTGCCGAATTCGCCGCCCCAAACGACGAGTGTGCTATCGAGAAGCCCGCGCCGTTTTAGATCGATAAGCAGAGCTGCCACGGGTTGATCCATGCCTTTGCAAAGCGACTTATGGTTTTCCTCGAGCTTGCTATGGGCATCCCATTTACTGCCTGCGCCATGGTAAATTTGAACAAAGCGAACGCCTCGTTCGACTAGTCTTCTGGAAAGCAGGCAAAGCTTAGCCATGTTCGCGGTTTCTTTTTGATCGAAGCCGTAGAGGGTTTTTGTTGCTGCGGATTCCGTTGAAATATCAACAGCTTCAGGGGCCTTTGCTTGCATGCGGAAAGCGAGTTCGTAGCTGTTTAGTCGGGCATCCAATTCAGATTCTTCGGGGTGGTTGGCTGCGTACTTTTGGTTGATCAATTTGAGCAGGTCTAATTTTCCTCGTTGTTGGTTTTCAGAAACGCCTTCGGGGGTGTTGAGGTTGGGGATGGATTCGTTGCCCCCTTGGATTCGAATCCCTTGGTAAACAGCAGGCATAAAGCCAGCGCTCCAATTTCTGGGGCCATTAACTACCTGGCCTTGGTTGTCTTGAAGAACAACAAAAGCAGGCAGGTTTTGGTTTTCAGTTCCTAGCCCATAAGTAGCCCAAGAGCCCAGCGATGGTCTGCCACCGATGATTGAGCCAGTATTCATTTGGCAAACACCTGCGGAGTGGTTGATACCATCTGCGACGCAGGAGCGAATAACAGCGATATCATCAAGCATATTTGCGGTATGAGGGATGAGTTCGGAAGCCCAAGTACCAGCTTTGCCATGCTGTTTCCAAGTTCTGGGGCATCCTAAAAGTGGAGAACCACTTTCGCCCATCGAGGTGATGACATTACCAAAGCTATCGGGGAGTTTTTTGCCTGCAAGTTTGTTAAGCAAAGGTTTGGGATCAAATAAATCGATCTGGCTGGGGCCACCTTCCATGAATAGAAAGATGACGGATTTAGCCTTGCCAAAATGGTGGGGTATTTTGGATGAGAGGTGGGTTGAAATGGTTGTTTCTTTGGCAGTGGAGTTTGCTGCTAAGAGGGAGTTTAGGGCAAGGGCGCCAAACCCTGAACCCGCTTGTGCAAGCCATTGCCTTCGTGAAGAAGGCGAGTTTTGTAAGTTTGAGAAGTTGTAGTTATGCAGCATGTTTATTTGGCCTTCTAGGTTGGCTCGTTGTCTGGTTGGATTATTCAACATACAGAAATTCGCTTGAGTTCAAAAGCACTTGGCAAAGATCAATCCAAGCATTGTTTTGAGCATCAGATTTATTCGTAAGGGATTTGCCCGAAATTTGAATATGCAAGTGGTTGTCAGATGCATCTCTGAAGACATCGGGCTTCGATTCAAACTGCCAATAGCCAACGGTTTGTTTTCCCAAGCCTTCGCGGGTGAATAAGAGTTGGTCTACCCCTAAAGCGATGTTTGAAAGCCTGATATCATCGATCAAGCCATCGAAATTGCCATTGTTGTTTGCATAAACCGAGCCAATGGTCATGGGTAGATTGTTGGCGAATTCCCCAAGGATTGAATGTTCAACTTTGGAAATCAGTAAAGGTTCATCATCGTTGGAAAGGTCTTTGAGGAAAAAGGTGGCAAGACCCTTGGCGGTTTTTGTTGCAGGGGTAAAGGCGCATCCGATGTAATAAGGTTTATTGAGAGTGATATGTTGGTCAGAGAAAATTGCTTCTTCTCCTGTTTCGCCATTCATCTTTTTTCCAATGACTTGGAGCACAAGGGTCTGAGGTTTTCTACGAGATTGCTTGCCAGTAATACCCAACGACCAACCAGTTTTTTTAATATCGGGGGTACGGTTGGCAACCAAAGTCCGAACAGCGCCAGTTTCCGCAATGGATTTTGGGAGAGCGAATGTTTCGATAGTGAAACTTGATGTTGGGAAAAGATCGGAATGAGGTACTGCAAGAGAGAGGGAAGAAGCCAGGGATAACTCTGCTGCCTGCCCATCGCGGAAGGGGATCTTTCCAGATGCGAAGGTGGCAGAAGGGGATGCTGCTTTTTTAGGGTCGATTCGTTTAGCCTGCAATTCGAGAAACGAGCTTGAGATGTTAGTTTCCTCAGGGTTAGGCGCCCTTCCAAAAGCGAGCTTGTAAGCCAAATCGATTCGTTTTTTAAGGTCGGGTTCTTCTTTATTAAGCCTTTCCGCAAATGCTCGTGCGCGAGCCAGCATAAGGGGGCTATTGATGAGTAATAAAGATTGGACGGGGGTGGTGGTGATCTGTCTACTAGATGCGCTGCTAAACCAATAGGGGGCATCGAAAACATCGAGCAATGGGTCTCTGTTGTTACGGATAATTTTGGTGTAGATGGATCTACGGGCATCAGCACTTGAAGCGCTGGGGCCCCCTGATTGCAACTTGATTTCGCCGGTGGTTGCATAAATTGCATCCCGTATTTGCTCTGCATCCAGCCTTTTAATAGTACCGTGCCAAAGATATTTGTTTTCTGGGTCGATCACCCTGTTGGCTTCCAAATCGGGATGATTCGAGCTTTGACGATA
>CAJCCR010000134.1 GCA_903960945.1 uncultured Planctomycetaceae bacterium | reverse complement strand
TTCTACCCTTGTTGATTCGTCCAAGAATTGGCGTACTCGGGATGATGTATTTATTAGTTATCTTGATCGCAAGGGCCCCCTCACGGTTGGGTTTGGATCAAAAAAAGAAACAATAGGACCCGAGCTAGGTTTCGGCTGGGTAGTGGGTGATGCTTTAGAGGAACCGGTTTTGCTCATCAAATGTGCGTGGGGTGGCAAGAGCCTTGCGGTTGATTTTCGCCCACCTAGCGCAGGCAAACTTCCTTACTCACTAGGTGAGAAAAGTGATGCTGAGATTGCGAAAGATCCTGCCATCTTGGGCAAATACTATCGTGAAACACTGGCCCTTACCAAATCTGCTCTCGCTAATATCAAAGATCTTGTTCCACGAAGTGATGGAGAATATGTGATTGCTGGCTTTGGCTGGCACCAAGGTTGGAACGATCGCATTAGCGATAAGTTCAACGCAGAATATCAAAGCAACATGGCCCACTTTATTCGCGACATCCGCAAAGATCTTGGCGCACCTAAGATGCCTTTTGTCATTGCTGAAACCGGCATGACCGGCCCCGAGGAAAAGCATCCACGCGCCCTTTCGCTTATGAAGGCACAAGCCGCTGTTGCAGAGCAGCCCGAATTTAAAGGCAATGTGGCCTTCGTGGGTACCAAAAGTTTCTGGCGTGAAAAAGAGCAGTCCCCCAGTGGGCAGGGCTATCATTGGAATTCGAATGCCGAGACTTATTATTTGATAGGCGAATCCATGGGCAAGGCGATGATCAAGCTGTTATCACCTGGCAAGAATTAAAACTCATGCTGTGAATGCGAAAATCATTCTCTTTTCGATACTATTTGCATTTCTTCTAGTAAAACTTCGGGTAATCCAAGTAAGCGTAAACTCCGTATAATAATACTTAGAGTGCCATGGGCTTTTATTAAGTAAAGATCCGATGCAATCACCCCAGTTATGCTTGGAGTCAACCCCTTGATTATTATCTATCGCCATCTGTTTTCATTGGGTCTGCTATTGGGTATTTCGATATGTCTGGTGGGCTGTGATCAAAAAAAGATGGCTCCCCCAGCATTTCCACCTCCTGTCGTAAGCATTACTAAACCAGTTCTCTACACTGTTCAAAATTACTATGAATACAACGGTAACTTGGATGCCATCGAAACAGTTCATATCCAAGCTCGTGTAAAAGGGTTTCTTAATGAGATAGCCTTTACCGAGGGAGAGGAAGTTAAAAAAGGAGCACTGCTTTTTAAGATCGATCCCCGCGAACATTCTGCAGCAGTGAAAAGAACCGAAGCTGATCTTCGCAAAGCAACCACCGAATTTGAAAGGTATCGATCCGAGGCAGATCGAGGCAGCAGGCTTGTTGGCACGCGAGCGGTTGGCACTGAAGATTTTGAGCAACGGGTTGCAGTTCGCGATACTGCTGCAGCAACCATGTTGCAAGCTCAGGCAGCGTTGGAAGGCGCTAAGCTTCAACTCAGCTTTGCAGAAATTCATTCCCCTATTAATGGCCAGATCGGGCGTGCATTGGTAACTCGAGGAAATCTTGTTGGTCAAAACGAGCCAACCTTGCTTACCACCATCGTAAGTATGGATCCGCTGTTTGTATATTTCGATATTCCGGAGCGCGATCTTGTTGAATTTCAGCGTGCCCGTAATGCAGGTAAACAAGCGGATGTTCTTAGTGGCTCGCTTCCACTTGAAGTGGGTGTGACCAGCGATGAAGGATATCCCCATGCTGGCAAAATTGACTTCCGAGAAAATAAGGTGGATATTGGTACTGGCACAGTGCGGATGCG
The DNA here is from genome assembly GCA_903960945.1 of uncultured Planctomycetaceae bacterium. GTDB lineage: Bacteria > Planctomycetota > Planctomycetia > Gemmatales > Gemmataceae > UBA969. The sequence continues at coordinate 14,648 of CAJCCR010000134.1, read as the reverse complement.
AGGCCGTATCCCTAATCCGCGCATTCCACCTGGCAACACCCATCTTCTATACCCCGGCCTTTATGCCCGTGTTCGTGTCCCTTCAGGTGATCCCCGATCGTTGCCTGCAATCCCTGAAGATGCTTTGATGACTGGGCAGGAAGGCCGGTTTGTTTATGTGCTGGGTGAAGGTGATGTTGTGCAAAAGCGAACCGTGCAAGTTGGCCCGCAAATTTATAAAGGTATCCCATCCGATATTGCGAAATCTCCGGTTTGGACTTTGTTCGCCCCTGCCACCACCCCTGAAGGTAAGGATCAGGTTGTTCAATTGCCTGCTGTGATTTCAATAGAAAGTGGCTTAACTATTAATGATCGAGTTGTGGTTAATGGCTTGACCAAGGCCCGACCCGGTTCCCCGGTTTCTCCGTTGGCTTTCGAGCTTAAGCTACCAATATCTGCAGGCGCCAAATAATTCATAACTGCATCGCAGGAATTTAGAGTACTTCATGCTTTCAAAGTTCTTTATCGATCGCCCTGTATTTGCCAATGTTATTGCCATCGTTACCATTCTTCTCGGAATAGTGGCGCTGTATCGATTGCCCGTCGAACGTTATCCCGCAATTGTTCCTCCAACAGTTGTGGTGAGTGCTGCATACCCGGGGGCTAATGCTAAAGTTGTTGCCGACACTGTTGCTGCGCCTATCGAGCAACAAGTTAATGGCGTCGAAAACATGATGTACATGACATCTACTAGTTCTTCCGATGGTACCTATGCTCTGACGATTACTTTCGAAATTGGAACAAATCTGGATGATGCACAAGTGTTGGTTCAGAACCGGGTGGCGATTGCCCAACCCAGCCTGCCCGAAGAAGTTCGCAGGCAGGGATTATCCGTTAAGAAGCAATCCTCGAATATTATCATGGCAGTTACTTTGACATCACCCAGCAAGAAATTTGATGGGTTGTTTTTGTCGAATTATGCAACTCTGCGTTTACGCGATGAACTAAGCCGGGTGGATGGCGTTGGCGAAGTGCTGGTGCGTGGCGTTGGCGCTTATGCCATGCGCATTTGGCTGGATCCAGACAAGCTTGCATCGCGACAGTTAACAACACAGGATGTAACTGCGGCATTGGCGAGGCAGAATGTTCAGGTGGCAGCGGGGCAGGTTGGTCAACCACCTAGCCCTGATGGCCAGCGCTTTCAAATGACTGTGACCACTCTGGGCAGGCTTTCAGATCCAGATCAATTCGAAGGTATTGTTGTTAAGGCAAGCGATTCTGGGCAGATGGTTTATTTGCGTGATGTTGCACGGGTCGAACTCGGTGCGCAAAACTACGACTCGTATGCTTCTCGTAATGGCATGGATTCCGCCAACATGCTTGTCTACCAGCTTCCTGGTTCCAACGCTATCGATGTTGCCCGCTCGGTTCGTGTTGCGATGGAGAAGATCAAGCCGACCTTACCCGAAGGGTTGGAGTACAGTATTCCTTTTGATACGACCAAATTTGTCGAAGCTGCTATTCAAAGCGTGTACACCACTTTAATTGAAGCAGGGCTTTTGGTATTGATCGTGATCTTAGTGTTTCTGCAAAGCTGGCGGGCCCTTTTGATTCCTGCCACCACTGTTCCAGTCACCATTATTGGTGCGTTTGCTTTCATGCCACTCTTGGGCTTTTCCGTTAACATGCTTACGCTTTTTGGATTGGTTCTTGCCATCGGTATTGTTGTTGATGATGCAATTGTAATTGTTGAAAATGCCACCCACCATATCGAACGAGGCTTGTCCCCACGCGATGCCACCATTAAAGCAATGACCGAGGTTACAGGCCCGGTCATTGCAATTACTTTGGTATTGATGGCAGTCTTTTTGCCAACAGCTTTTCTGGGCGGAATCACAGGCCAGCTTTACCGCCAGTTTGCCCTTACTATTGCTGCCACTGCTTTCATTAGCGCAGTAAATGCCCTTACTCTAAAGCCAGCACAATGCGCCACTTATCTTAGGCCTTATACCGGGAAGAACTTTTTCACCCGAGTGTTTGATTTCTTCTATAAGCCCCTGGAATGGTTCTATTCCTGCTGTATCAGCCAATTGTTGAGAGTGTGGTGGTTGGTTCTGATTGTTTTTGTAGGCATTGCGATCTTCACAGGCTGGTGGTACCAGAAAACACCTACAGGGTTTCTGCCTACGGAAGATCAAGGGTATGTCATCATTGCAGTTCAGTTGCCCGATGCAGCATCGCTAGATCGAACCCGTGAAGTTACGGAGCGGATGAGCAAAATATTTGCCAACACCCCAGGTGTGGAACATTGGTTCGTACTTGGAGGGTTTTCTTTGCTGGATGGAACCAATGCCTCGAATGGTGCAACTGCATTTGCTGCCTGGTCGGATTGGTCTAAGCGAACAACACCAGACCTATCGCAAGAATCGCTGGTTGGTCGATTGCAAAAAGAGTTCGCCCAGATGCAGGAATCTTTTATCTTGGTGTTGGTGCCTCCCTCTATTCAAGGGTTGGGCGTTGCAGGCGGGTTCCAAATGCAGATTGAAGATCGAGAAGGCGTGGGGCCTGAAATTCTTCAAGAACGCACCCAAGCCGTTATTGATGAAGCAAGAAAATCACCCGAAATCGGAGGCGCTTCCAGTTCCTTCCGGGCTGGTGTTCCACAACTTTATTTGAATATCGATCGTGTTAAAGCCGAGCGAATGGGCGTGATGCTTAGCGATGTTTTTGCAACGCTGCAAGCAAACCTTGGCTCGGTTTATGTAAACGACTTTAATAAATTTGATCGTACTTATCAGGTAAGGGTTCAGGCTGATGCCCGATTCCGTTCTGATCCTTCAAGGCTTAGGCGTTTGGAAGTTCGCAATCGTAATGGCCAGCGTGTTCCTTTGGCCACCTTGCTCATACCCGAGACTAGAATCGGGCCGCAATCCATCATCCGATATAATTTGTACCCAACCGCCTCTATCAATGGTGGCGCTGCTCCCGGGGTTAGTTCGGGCGAGGCGCTCAAGGTTATGGAATCTGTTGCTGCTAAAGTTCTTCCGCGCTCTATGGGTTTTGATTGGACTGGCATTGCCTATCAAGAAAAGCGAATCAGTGGCGAAGCGGTCTTTGTTTTCGCCCTTGCTGTGTTGTTGGTTTATCTAGTGCTGGCTGCGCAATACGAAAGCTGGTTGCTTCCGCTGGCGGTGATATTGGTTGTTCCTCTTGGAATTTTTGGCGTAGTAGCTGCGGTTAATTTCACGGGCACTGATAATAACATGTACACGCAGATTGGTGTGGTGTTGATTATCGCCTTGGCTTCGAAGAATGCAATTTTGATCGTGGAGTTTGCACGTGAGTTACGACTTCAAGGACGATCGATTCATGAAGCTGCGATTGAGGCTGCAAGAATGCGTTTTCGACCTATCCTCATGACGAGTTTTGCTTTCATCATGGGTGTGTTGCCTTTGGTCTGGGCGACTGGCGCTGCTGCTGCAAGTCGAAGGGCATTAGGCACTGCGGTTTTCGGTGGCATGATCACCTCGACCGTGCTTGCGGTTTTCTTTGTGCCTGTGTTTTATGTTGCGGTTCAGAAATTGATTGAGCTCTGGAATGGCCCGCCCAAGTTCATTTCCGCAGAAGAAGTGCACCCATCTGTTTAAGATGGGTGTGTAGAATCCAAACTTTTATTAATAACGGAGAGGGGGGGATTTGAACCCCCGATACCCTTGCGAGTATTTCAGTTTTCGAGACTGACGCATTCAGCCGCTCTGCCACCTCTCCAAACTCCAACCACTTCGCTCCTAAGTTCCTATCTTACAAGAAGAATGTGGCAAAGGCGATAATGTTTTAACCCGTTCTCCATGGATGATGGCAAACGGGTTTTATTATCACATCACAATTTCTAGCAATTACGCTTATTATTTTAACTCTTTGATTCTGATCCTGCGGTATTCCATTTGGCCACGATCCGCTTCAAGGCCGATAGGGCCTGTCATTGGCAGTTCATTTGGAAACTTTAATTCTTCGCCATTGCAGGTGCAAGTTGCGACTTTTCCTTTTACAATCACTTCGATTTCGTTCCAATCCTGTGCCTTGTACTTCTTCAAATCTTTGTAGGGGCCAGCAACAAGGTAATCCCTGCATTGTAGTTGGGGCTTACGGATGAAGACGCCACTGTCTGCGTTTACTTCAGCACGAAATTCCAACTTCAAATGGAAGTCGGTTGGGAATTCCTCTACGGTCCACATTTGTGCGGTGCCTTTGCCAGGATTGACGATGATTTTGCCATCCTTTGCGGAGTAACGGCCATCGCTTGCATTGGCTTTGCCATCGAATGCAGGGCCATTGCTGTAATGCCATCCGGTTAAATCTTTGCCATTTAGCAATAGCTTGAAACCTGGTTCGAGAACGAATCCTGCGTCTGCTTGGGATATTGCAAGGCTGAGGGTTAAAGTGATAAGAGTTGCGTTCATCGGTCTGGTTCTCCTGTTGGAAGTTCACGGGGTTAAATAGTTCGTTCAATTACAGTATCTTTGGTGAAGCTGGGAAGCCATCATAAAATTGTAATTCTCGAAGTGTAAGCAAAGCAGAAGAATTAGCCACGGAATGACACGGAATTTCACGGAAAAGAAACTCATCATTCAGCGCCGGAAGTAATACTCATCCCTTAGGTGCAAGACCCAAAGGTTCAAATGGAGGAGTTGCAGTGGGGCTTCCCCATCGCAACTACTCTGTCATAAAACAAGCTCATATCAATTAATGGGAAGTAAAAGTAAGAATAAGAATGGACCCCCGCTTTTCAGCGAGGGTGACGAAGGTAGTGGTGGAGGATAGAAAGCCGGGCTAGCGAAGCGAAGGGCCCTTTTCCCGGAGGGAAGAGGGTTGGGAGTAGGGGGAAAAAGAAAGCAATGGATTAAAGGTTGTTCCTAGGGTTATTTCCGTTCTGAAGCAATCCACAATCTTGCGAGTGAGGTTGGTTTAAAGCCATCGCCCTGCTTTTCTAGTTCCAGAGTAACTTGAGTTTGTTTTCCCACTTTAATAATTGAGACAACTTTACCTGCGATTGATTCTGCGGCTGCTTTACGATCGATCCCTGCAGGAGCAACTTTGATTAGAGTGCCTTTTTTAAGAAGGTTTACCTGATCTTCGCCTTCGTTGAAAAGAGTAAGGATAAGTTTTGATTCATTAGCTTCATCCACATAGCCAGGTGCGCCTTCTTTAAGGATGCGTTGGGCGTGAACAGCTTTTTGTTCGGTTCTGAATTTATTCAGGCTTTCATCATCAAGAAAGATTTCCCAAGCCATGCGAACTTTGCCTTTGCCTATGCCATGGGTTTTGGTGCGAAGTTTGTCGCCCTTTTTGATATCAGAGAATTGAGCGGGTTGGCCTGCCTTCCAGAATCGGGTTTCTTTATCAGTTTCGATAACCACACCTTTTTCACGTATGAAAGTTAGATCGCCCTTGGCCCAAGTGGTAGAGATTTTTCCAGCCTTGGCATCGATTTCTTCCACGAAGAAGTATTCGCCATGCCCGTTCATCATGTTCATTTCGTCTTGGATGTAGGTAAGCATAACCCATTCGCCTTTTTCGTTTTCATGAAGACGAAAGATGGCTCGTTCGCCAATGCGGAAGTCTTGCAAATCGCCAAGGGTTGCATGATGCAGCAACTCTGCATAAGGCATAACGGTAAAGTTGATGACCTCATCGGTGTTTTCTCTGCGGAACTTTCCGGTTCGGGTTTGTAGATCAATGCTGATCAGTTCGCCCCATGGCCTTTGCATTTTATCAAAGGGGATGATCACTTTTCCTGGGGTGATTTTAAGAACGGGCTTGGCTGGAGCATCTGCAGCAGGGATTGTTTCCCCTAGTAAAGAAAACATTGCAAGTGCCAGGATTGAAGCAGTGATAAGCTGTAGTTGAGTTCTCATTATATATATGGTTCGTTTGAGATTGTTTTGCAAGTTTTAGAAACGCTCTAAAAAGCAAGGTAAGAGAGACATTACAACCGAGGTGGTCAAGTCGCAGTGACCTTATGATATTTTAGAAAATAATATTAAAAAATCGATGAATAAGCGTTGGAAGGAAGACCAAGCAGATGAATTAGCCACGGATTAACACAGAATTACACGGAAAGAAGCCCAAGCAGAAGAATTAGCCACGGATTAACACGGAAACAAAACTTATCTTTCAGAGCCGGATGCGTCAGCGACGGTTGCTTTTTCTTAATAAGCATTGATCCATTAGATTCATCCACATAGCCAAGTGCTTTACAAATAATGGTGATTAGTGTTTGTTATAACAGGAATTGCCTAATTAGATTTCTACGCCTATGCTTGAATAGGGTTATGACTTGGAGTTATTAGCGGAACTTTTATTTATGCAATGGATATTGAAAGTATTTGGGCAAAAGCCAAGATTACAGGATTGGGAGAACCGTCCCGCTTCTTTAAAGGTGGAGCAAGGGCCACGCCCCAGAGACAACCGCGATTGTTTTGAACGAGAGGTGGCAAAGGAAGCCTTGGGTTTACCAGAGCAAGGCGGGCCGCATCAACTGGTTGCAAAATCCATCATGGCTTATCAGATATTTCCACCTGAAGTGGTGTCTCCTGTTTTGCATCGATCACCAATTCAGATGGGGGATACGGTTGGCATATTGTTTCATTTTTTGCCTGGCGTTGATCTGTTTTGTGGGGCAATTGTTCTTGAATGTTTTGATGAGGCAAGGGATGAAATTTGGCGAACCGGGTTTAAGTATCGCACTTTGTCGGGGCATCCAGAACTTGGCGAAGAAACTTTCAGTGTCGAGAAAAATATGAATACTGGAACGGTAATAGTAGCTCTGCGATCGTGGTCTAGGGCAGGAACATGGTTAACCTGGCTTGCATGGCCTTACACCCGTTATAGCCAGATCCGTGCTAATAAATCTGCATTAGCTCACCTTGCAATGGTAGCCGCACGAAAAGTTTCCCTTTCAAAGTGAAATTAACAAATCAGGTTAAAGGTAGATTTTACATTCCCAAGTGCAACTATTACAATTTTTTGAAAGAACAGCTATAGGTTCATGGGTGTATCAAAAAGGTTGAGTTGGCAAGATGTTCAGCTTATGCGGTGGAAGGCTAGCGAGGTAAATCAGATTTTTTGAAAAAAGGCTCAAGGTGGAAAGCAGGTGTTGAAATAAGGTGTCATATTTGGCAGGTAAGGTAATAAACGGGTGCCTTTAGATTCCAGATCAGTCAGTAAATGATTATTTTTGGAAGATTTAGGCGTCATGGCACAAGGGTTGCCATCTTTATTACGCTGTTAAGAGTTTTTAAAGAAGATGAAGAGGTGGGGTATGAGCCAGAGAGATTCAAATATGTTGTTTTTGAAGGACATGCTGGAACACTTGGTTTCTTGCCAGCAGCAATTGCAATGGACGACCGACAGCCAAGCTGTGCATGTTTTGACCGAAGTGATGCTAAGAGATTTGGAAAGATGCAACAGATTATGTGAAAGCATCAAGCGGAAAGCAAATCATGCGGTAGCAGTCTAGTAATTCAAAGCTGATAAGAAAACTTTAATCAAAAGCAAAAACCAGTGTGCCAAAAGGCATGCTGGTTTTTTTTGTATTCGTGTGATTGGCATAGCTGAAATAATCGTCACATCTTCGCTAGTTTTTGCGAACGGTAAAAGCCAAACGATCTGTATAGGTGGAAGCATAATAGCAAGAACCTTCGGTACAAAGGTCGTAGTGGATATTCTCGGGTGAAAAGATAATCCGATAAGAACATTGTAGATTGCAGCCGGCGTAGGAAACGCCAGGCACCTGGAGCGTTAGGTTCCCGGCTGAATCACTCGCCGATTGAAATATGTCATCCGTGTGGATGGCTAAGGCGGAGTGATGTAGTTCACCCGGGGAAGTTCCAGGGCCAGCTTGTATATGACAAGCCACCCCCGACCCAAGTTTTAACGAGGAGTTACGATGAAGAGGATGCGCATGGTAGCGCCGCTGTTGGCAGTTATGGTTGGCTTGTTTGCCACCCAAAACGTGTCAGCCTCAAACTGCGGTGCTGGTAAGTACAATGCTTCTGGTTCGCCTTGCTGCGATGCCCAGAGTTGTTTTTCTTCTGCCACCGGGCAGATGAGAGAAAATTTCCGCCTTGTTGTGGACAATGTCCTTGGCAAGCGCTGGTTGACTTCCTACACCACAGTACAGGAAACAACCATGAAGCAAGTCACGAAGACTTGCTACAAAGACGAAGCCCGCACCTGCTATAAGAAGTGCTATGAAACGGTCTTCAAAAATGTTGAAGAACAAGTTCAGAAAAAAGTGGTTGAAACCGCTTACAAAGATTGCGAATACACCGTATGCAAGCCAGTCAAGAAGACTTGCATGAAGGAAGTTACTTCCACGGTTTGCAAGCCTGTTTGCGAAACCCACTACAAAGATTGCAAGTATACCATTTGCAAGCGCGTTCCAATTCAATGCGAAAAGGAATGCTGCTACACTGTTTGCAAACCTGTAACCGAAGTGCATTGCCACAAGGTTACCTGCCAGTTGCAGAAGAAAATCTGCGAACAGCATGAAAAGGAATGCAAGTACACCGTTTGCAAACCTGTGCAAGAAACTTGCATCAAGGAAGTTAAATGTGTACAGAATAAGAAGGTTATTGAAAATTGCGTAAAAGAAGTTAAGTGTGTTGAATACAAGAACGTACAAGAAACGATTGAAAAAGAAGTCGTTAAAACTGTATGGAAGCCTGTTGAAACCACCAAGACTGTTTCACGCAGAGTTGGCGAATGGGTTGTAGAAAACTACACCATCCCCGCAACTACCAAAACCCAGTGGGCTCGTACACCTAGCGAATCAGTGTTTGATCCTGCTACTTGCCGTACTGTTTGCAAACCAGGTAAGTTAACACGCGTTTGCTGCGAAGTTCCTGCGAAGGAATGCTGCCGCAAGGTGTTCAAAGTTAACACTGTATGCGAACAAGTTACTTGCAAATCTTTCGTAAGGGAATGTGTTAAGGAAAAAGTTCCAGTAACTGTATGCAAAAAAGTTGCTGTCTGCACTGTAAAGAAAGTTCCTTACACTGTATGCAAAGTTGTTCCTGAAACCATCATCAAGAAAGTTCCTTACACGGTTACCAGGATGGTTCCTGAAACCATTGTAAAGAAAGTTCCTTATACCGTCAGCAAGACCATTCGTGGTGCTTATGTTGATGGCAAGGGTGTTGGCCACGGCGAAGCTGGTTCTGATAAGGCTGATGGTAAGAACGGTAATGGCAAGGGTGGCGATGCCAAGAATGGCAACGACGGCAAGGGCTCCAATGGCAATGCAGGCAACGATGCTGGCAAACCTTGGACCTTCACCGAAGGCGCAACTTTTGACAAAACCTACACTACCACTTCCACCAAGATGGTTCGTGAAACTCAGGTCAAGAAAGTTCCCTACACTGTCTACAAGACTGTGACTGAGGAAGCTGTTAAGAAGGTTCCTTACACTGTAGTCAAGATGGTTCCTGAAACCGTCAAGAAGATGGTGCCTGTAACCGTGACCGAAATGGAAACCACGAAGTGCGTAAAGAAAGTTCCTTACAAGGTTTGCCGAACTGAAACCGTAACCGTATGCAAGAGAGTTCCTGAAACGATCTGCAAGATGGTACCTTACACGGTTAATGTAAAGGTTCCTTACAAGGTAACCGAATGCGTACCAGTAACCGTATGCAAGAGGGTCAAAGTTGATCCTTGTGACAACGGCAAATGTGGCAAGAACGAATGCGATCCTTGCAAGGAAAAGCTCCTTGATAAGATTTTCCGCAACCGCCTTTGCTGCAAGAATCCTTGCGAAGATAGCTGCGCTCCAGCAAAAATCGAGGCAACACCTGCCAAGTAATTAGCTGAGCGAGTTAAAATAAGACCGGCCCCAAGAATCATTCTTGGGGCCGGATTTTTTATTTCCATATCTGCCCCGAAAGCGTGAAATCACTTCCGGCTCTGAAAAGTGCTCCGTCGCTCACGCTTCGGGCTCAGAAAAGCCAACCGCCACTGAATATTATTGTTACAATGTAGCAATGATGTGCCTAAAGCAATTAGCTGATTGGCCAAGTCTCTGAGGGAATTTGCGATGACTAGTAGATTAGCCGGCCTATTCTTGATGTTAAGTTTGGCCTTGCATTTGGGGTGCGCTCAGGAAAAAGAAAGTACTGCTGCCAAACCGCTTCCTAATGATGCTAAAAAGGTGGAAGCCAAGAAGGTGCCGGTGGGTCCGAACATTCTTTTTGAAGTTGATGGCGAAACCCGAAAAGTCTGGGTCAGCGCAGAGGTTTGCAGAACCATGGGACCTTTGGAGCAATTGCTTTGCAGAAAAGGAACCAAGGAGCATGAATCTGTTTTAATTGCAGATATTGATGCCCGGGATTTGCATAAAGCTCTGATACTTGCGAATGGTGAACCCGGCTCGCCCGTTACCTTCCGCCCAGAATATAAGGCTGCAACGGGTTCTGTAATTCGCATCACCTTGATGTATGAAAAAGATGGCAAGAAATTAAGCGTGCCCGCACAGGATTGGGTGCGCGATACTAAATCAATGAAAGCTTTGGCACATGATTGGGTTTTCGCAGGCAGCAGATTTGTTCCCGATCCACTCGATAAAAATAAACCCCCCATCTACCTTGCAAACGAAGGCGATGTTATTTGTGTCAGCAATTTTGAATCTGCCTTGCTAGATCTTCCAATCGAAAGCAGCAAGCAGAATGCTGATGTGCAATTCGAAGCTTTTACCGAGAATATTCCACCCGATGGCACCAAGGTTGCTGTCTGTTTAGAAGTGATACCGTCTACAACAAAAAAACCATGATTGATTGTTTTTGTTGCATTTGGTTTTGCTTAAGGTTAAACCAGAGTAGTTGTATTGTCGTGGCCTAGGCCACTAAGGATAATTCCCACCAAGTCAGGAAACCCAAGATGAATAGTAGACTTAAATTGACTCGTCGTAGTGCCATCAAAACCATGGGTATTGCGCTTACTGCCCCAATGGTTTTCAAACGATTTACCCAGGCAGCACCCAGCGAAACCCTGATGCATGCTAGTTTCGGTGCGGGCGGAATGGCTCGTGCTGATATTAATTCGCTTACTGCGAGCAAAAACCTCAAGCTGGTTGCTGTTGCAGATGTGGATAAAAGCAGACTCGAAGAATTGAAGAAATCATTTCCCGATGTAAAGGTGTATACCGATTGGCGAGAATTGCTCGACAAGGAAAAAGGTTTAAACTCTGCAAACATCTCTACACCCGACCATATGCATGCGCCAATTACCATGCGAGCCATGCAGCAGGGGTTGAATGTCTATACGCAGAAACCTCTTACCCAATCTATTTATGAATCCAGACAGCTAACTAAGGTTGCAGCAGAGAAAAAACTCGTCACCCAGATGGGTATTCAGATTCATTCGCATGAAGTTCATAAGACTGTGGTCAATGCAATCCAGACCGGCGTTGTTGGCAAGGTGAAGGAAATCTATAGCTGGAGTGGCAAGCAATGGGGCGACAAAGGCCCGCGACCTGAAAAAACAGATGCTGTTCCTGAAACACTTGATTGGAATGGCTGGCTTGGCGTTGCTGCAGAACGACCTTATATCACAGGTTATTATCACCCCGGCAATTGGCGCAAACGATTAGATTTCGGCACAGGCACTTTCGGAGATATGGGTTGCCATATCCTTGATCCTGTTTTTAGTTCCGTTGCTTTTACCTACCCTAATTCAGTTATCTGTCTGCAAGGTGGCACCGGCCCTGATAGTTGGGGTCTTGATAATCAAGTCCGGTATACTTTCCCGGGAACCAAGTTCACCACTGATACGGTTACACTTAATTGGTTCGATGGAAGCCTAAGGCCGGGCAAGGAAATTCAAGCCTTGCTGGGCGATCGCAAAATTACCGATCAAGGCTCGATTTACATAGGCACCACGGGTGTCTTGTATTCTCCTTACATTGGTGCTCCTGTTCTTTTCCCTACAGAAAAAGGCAAGGATATCCCCATTGTTAAAATCCCAGGTGACAACCATTATCTGCAATGGGTGGAAGCTTGCAGGGGCAATGGCGCTGCTTCTGCTCCTTTCAGTTATTCTGGCCCAATGACCGAATCTGTTTTATTGGGTACGATGTCTACCCGCTTTCCCAAGCAGGAATTGACTTGGAATGCAGAGAAAATGGAGATCACCAACTTCAAGGATGCGAACCAGTTTGTGCGTAAGACCTACCGCAAGGGTTATGAAGTTGAAGGCTTGTAATTGATCCGTTCGTCAAGCGAAAAGGCTCCTTGTGATACAAGGGGCCTTTTTTATTTGCAGCTTGCTCGAAGGTTACCAGATATCTTAAGATTCATGTATAGTGATATGGAATAAGTTAGATTTCTTACTTCTGGAGAATTATTAAATGCGAATGTTGATCCAAAAATTCATGGCTGTGCTTTTAGGTTTCACGATGGTTGCGACATCGGTTCTGGCTTGTTCACGCGCCTTGTGGAATACCAATGGCCATGCTGTGACTGTTGGTCGAAACATGGACTGGATCAATAATATGGCGGCTGATTTCTTCCTCATCCCCCGTGGAATTGAGCGGGATGGGTTGGTAGGCCCAAACTCTGTTAAGTGGAAGTCTAAGTATGGGCAGTTGGCATTGGTGCGCGACGGTGCGGGGGTCGTGGATGGTGTTAATGAAAAAGGCCTTGCTGGGCATATGTTGTGGCTTGGCACTTCGGATTATGGTGCCCGTGATCTAACTCGACCAGCGATGAGCTTGGGGGTTTGGTTGCAATATTGTCTGGATAACTTTGCCTCTGTTGCGGAAGTTGCCGCTGCGTTCGAGAAAGATCCCTTTCAAATTGTTACCACTAAATTTGATGGACTGAAGGCAAGTACACATTTGGCGTTTGAAGATTCTACAGGGGATTCTGTTGTCATCGAATATCAAGATGGAAAACCAAAGGTATACCATAGCCGCAAGCATACCGTGATGACCAATGATCCAGTGTATTCAAAGCAATTAGAGAAATTGGCCAACTATAAAGGCTTTGGCGGAAATGACCCACTGCCCGGGAGCAGTGCTGCAGCGGATCGTTTTGTTCGGGCTGCATACTATTTGCAGGGATTACCCAAAGCTTCAAATAATCGTGAATCTGTCGCCTATGTTTTCAGTGTGATGCGAAATGTTTCACAACCTTTTTCAGAGGTAGATCTCAAGGCAATGGTTTCGGGCCAACCTCATAACAGTCCCACCCGCTGGCGCACGGTCATTGATCTTACCAACGGGAATTTTTATTACGAATCCACTCTTTCTCCCAATATCATCTGGGTCAATTTCAAAGAACTTGATTTCAGCACAGCTTCCGGCCTCCGGAAGATGGATTTACAGGGAGACAATTTGATAGGCGATTCTACAAAAGGTTTCAAACCAGCGAAGAGTTTTTCAGTCTTGAAGCCAGAGTAATAGCGCGGCCTACGCCGTTGCTTGAATGCTTGTAATCAGTTTTTAGCTGAAAGGCTTAACGATAATGTGGCTCATTAAGGCATCTCTTCGTAATCCGTACATGGTTGCAGCCTTTGTCTTCATGCTGATTATTCTGGGTTCGCTTTCAATTTTAAGCATTCCCATAGATATTCTGCCTGTATTCAAGGCACCTGCAGTGCAAGTGCTTACTTATTACCCCGGTATGCCTGCTTCTTCGATAGAGAAAACCATCACCAATCGAATCGAGCGCTGGGTGAATCAGGCACCCGGTGCCCGATTGGTTGAATCAAGGTCGGTGCCCGGCGTGAGCGTGGTAAAAGTTTACTTTAGAGATGATATTGATCCTAATGAAGCACTGACTCTTACGAACTCGCTTGCCTTGGGCGCCCTGCCTAATCTGCCTCCTAATACCCTTCCACCAGTTGCTCTTCCTTTTGATGCTACGGGTACTTTGCCTGTTGGCATTCTTACGGTAAGTAACCCATTTTTGGATGATGCCAGGCAAAAGGATGTCGCACGAATACAGGTTCGAAACATGCTGGGGGCTGTGCCAGGCTGCATTTCACCCGTGGTGGTGGGTGGGCGTGATCGAAGCGTGATGGTTTATCTTGATCCTGCAAAAATGGAAGCGCGTAATATGGCGCCCCTCGATGTGGTTGCAGCTTTGCGTAAAGGCAATCTCATGGTCACCCCGGGAACCGCTTATTTTGGATCAGATCAATTGCTGCTTGATAGCAATGCGATGGCCGAAAAAGTTGAAGACTTCAACGATATGCCTCTAACCTTTGGCGGGGTTTCGAATGTGCTTTTAAGGGATATCGGCCGTGCAGAAGATGCCTCCGCCATTCAAACTTCCAGAGTTCGTATTGATGATCGCAATGAGGTTTTTGTACCTATTTATCGCCAGCGGGGTTCGAGCAGTTTGAAGGTTGTGGATGGTGTGCGCGATCTCATTCCAGCAATGGAAGAGCGATTGCCCAAGGGTACAAAACTGGATCTGGTGATGGATCAAACCGTGGTGGTGCGTTCCGCACTTAGTTCATTGGTGGAAGAGGCGGTGGTCGGTGCTTTGTTAGTTTCCATCATGATTCTTTTGTTTTTAGGTAATTGGAGGATGACTCTGATAGCATCGTTTTCAATTCCTCTTGCACTCATGGGAGCAGTGATCGGTTTGCATATCACAGGCAATACTATC
>CAJCCR010000133.1 GCA_903960945.1 uncultured Planctomycetaceae bacterium | reverse complement strand
GATGCATAAGAGATTTTATAAACAACAGGGTATTCATATTTCCAAAGAAGAGCACCAGATTTGGCATCAAAACAAAGAAGCCTTTCATTGCCCGAGCGTTCATCACGCTTGTTAAAATCGTTCGTGCTATCGCCAGATTTAACGACAAAGTCTGGGACAAAAACTTTATTGCCAGCAACAGCAGGGCCAGAAAACCCGCCCGATACCTTGCTCTTCCAAAGCACTTTGGGACCATCTTTGGGAAACTGCCTGATGATACCTTTTTCATTCCAAACGGAGTTTCTTGTCGGCCCAAGCCATTGGGGCCATTCTTCTGCTTTTACAAAAGAAGCGCCAAAGCAAACAAAAATTACAAGGCAAATTAGCAAGCGGGTCTTCATGGCTCAATCCTTCTGAATGATGATTATGAACTTTCACATCATGAAGGATTAAGGTTGCAGAATCAAGGAAAAAGGAAATTGAAATTATCCAACAAAGGCGCCACCAGTAAAGCCAACAGGGAAAGCAAAGAAATCGTCAATCGCGCCAAAAAGGTGGTCAAAGACTCTGATTTGCGAAGGAGCATTAATATAAGGTGCAGTTACAACATCGAGGGTTCCATTACCATTAACATCAACAGCGGCAACGGTGACACCACCAGAGAATTCCACAGGGTAGGCAAAGAAAGAATCGAGAGTTGCGGTGCCAAAGGAATTAAAAACTTTAACATGAGGTCCGCCACCCGGTCCTGCAGCCACCATGATATCCGCAGAACCATTGTTATCAAAATCACCCGAAGCAACAAAAATACCTCTGGTAACACCTGGATCAAAAGCAAAGAAATTAGCCAACGCAACTTGTTGACCTACGATAAGGGCCTGACCACTAAGCCCTAGAACATGAGGCCCGCCCCCTGCCCCTGCACCCGTGATTACATCAGAATAACCATCGGCATTAAGATCACCAGAAGCAACCGAGATACCACCAGTAAAAGCGGTACTATAGGCAAAATAACTGGCAATAATTGAATTGTCCAAGCCACTAAAAACTTGGACATGAGGCCCGCCCCCTGCACCTGCGCCTGTGATGATATCGGCATAGCCATCGCCATTGACATCACCACACGCGACAAAAATACCACTGGAGAACTGCGGAGCATAGGCAAAGAAATTGCGGATTTCAGAATAGTCAACGCCGCTATAAACTTTAACATTTGGGCCGCCACCCGGGCCTGCTGCAACGACGATATCTTCAAAACCATCCGCATTGATATCGCCACCTGCAACACGAACGCCACCACGAAACGCGGTGTCAAATGCAAAAAAGCTAACCTGAGTATTAGCAACCTTGTCGTAGACATTAACCTGAGGCCCGCCGCCCGCATTAGTTCCCACGATGATGAGATAATTAGAAGCCCCGACCGATTGAACAAGGCTGGAAGTTGCAGTGGAATAAAAGAAGGTATTGGAAACATCTGGGGCGCCCAAGTATTGGGCAGTGATCGTCCTCCTACCCCCAGGCAAATTGCTGGTTTGAAAAGATGCCACCCCGTTGACCAAGGGAATCTCACCACTAATAGCAACACCATTATCGAGGAAAACCACATTGCCGATAGGGGCTCCATCAGCAGGATTGACCGATTCAACCGTGGTGGTGAAGGTGATGGGCGAGAACCTGCTGGCAGGATTTTGGGAAGAAACAATCTGGGAAGAAGTGGCATGAGTGGTAAGAATAGACTGTGAATACGCTGTTGAAAAAGAGGAAGCCAAGAAGTTGGAATCCCCTATGAATTGAGCCCGAATGAGATGCGTCCCAGTCGTAGAAAACGACGTTGTATAAGTTGCAACCCTTGCCCCATTAGCAACATTTGTTGAAGCGGTATTAATGGTTTGTAATGGTTGAAGAACACCATCAATATCAAATAAGACCTGCCCTGTTGCAGACCCACCTGAAAACTGCGGAGTTACCACTGCAGTAAATGTCAAAGGCAAATCAGTTCCATAAACAGCCGCTGGGCTTGAAACCGTAACCGAAGTTGATGCCCTAGTAACAGAATGAACAATCGGGGTGGTGGAATTACTGGAAGCAATAACCCCCACGCCAGTATAAGATGCAGTGATAACATGAGGCGAATTAGCAACACTTAAAGTTGAAACATTGACACTTGCACTTCCACCTACAACAGCAACCGAAGAACCAAGAGCAGTGCCGTTATCAAAGAATTGAACCGTGCCTGCTGATATAGGGCCACCTAAACCATTTACCGATGCGGTGTAGGTTATGGCTTGGCCATAGATCGAAGCGTTGTCAACATCCGAAGAAGAAATCGTGGTGGTGGTAACTACTCCCACCGCAGTCAAAGTAACATCATTACCATCGCCACCAACGTAGGAGATCCTGTAGGAAAAGTTATTGGAGGTAACAAGCGCCCCTTCAGCAAGGCCCGAGAAAGTACCTACAACAGCATCAGCACCATCGTTATTAATTATGGTGTATCTGGTTCCGATAACATTAGGGGAAAAGTTAAGGGAAACATTAAGCACGGGGCTACCTGAAAGAGAAACATTCCCTTGAACTTTAAACTGATCGTAGTCTGAACCAGCTACGGGGGAAGATACGCCCAACCCGTTTAAATCAATGGTAAGAATCGCTGCATTACTTTGAATATTTAAAGAACCGGTGGATAGAACCGAGGTTGCATTAGTCGCAAGCCCTGGTGCCAAAAAGGCTGTTTGACCTGAATTAACTGTAAGAGAACCTGTTTTGCCAGACCCCATGAGTGTGGAAGCATTTTGAACAGTTACCGGAACATTGTCCGACCCAATCTGAATCAGGGTTCCACCATTAACAACCGAGGCTGCTTGCGAATTATTCGAACCAGTAATTAACAGTGTGCCCGCACCTTCTTTGCGAAGATTGGTTGAACCACCATCGATTTTTCCGGAAACAGCAAGTGTACCTTGATCAACACCAATACCTGCACTAAGCGAAGTACCAGCTAGGGTAATGTTTCCAGCCCAAGAGTTATTACCAGAGACACTACGAAGTGCACCTTGATTACCAACGCCATTACCATCAAGGTTTAGAGATCTGTTAGAGATTGCAATATTACCCTGCAAGGCAAGCGTGGCAGGGCCGGAAGCGCCCGAGGTGGAGACTGTAATTGCGCCAGCAGGGCTAGAACCAAGCGAGTTAGAATTCTGCAAAAGCAAAGTACCTTCTTGCACCGAGACAGGAAGAGTGAGAGTAGTCGGGCCGTTTATTTTAACCGTGCCCGCCCCTATTTTAATCAACTGGGAATTCAAAGTTGTTGCGTTCGCAGACTGAGTGATGTCACCTAATATCTGCAACTCGCTGCCTGCATCTGCCCCAAAAGAAGAAGTTTGATCGATGGTAATAGCACCTGACCAAGAATTTACACCGGTGCTTTGTAAACCGCCCAGACCAGTAAAACCGGTACTTCCTACCGTGATATTATTTGTAAAGTTAAGGCCAGTGCCTTCAATTTGAAGAGATCCCGCACCAGAAAGCCCAGGAGGCGAGGCCGAAGTCTGAGTAACAGTAATTGAACTGGCATTTACAATGGAATCACTATTGGTGAGCTTCAAATTCCCGGAACTTACCAAAACTTTTCCCAGCAAATCAAAATTCGATGCGGACAATGTTAAGGTGTTCGACCCCCTTTTTTCCAAAGTATCTGCGGCAGAAAGCGATACATCACCAGATATTTTTAGCGCCCCCCCAGGTGTACCGCCTATTGAAGCATCATCCTGAATAACCACATTGCCCTGCCATTCCGCAGAGTTTGGATTACTGGAAGGCGATATAATCTGAAAAGCCCCAAGCCCTTCTAACCTTTGCGAATTAGTAAAAGGGATTCCGGGATTTTGATCAGGCCCATTTCCCCCTTGAATCACCAACTGGTAACCTGCACCAAAAACATACGACTGACCACCTATATTTGAATCACCAATCGTGAAAGCACCAAACTGGGGCGTAGGATTATTAGGGTCAAGAAGGTTCTCAGGAACTTGGCTGACAACAATCTGTTTTAAAGAAGAACTTTGTGGCGGAATACCCAAGGCTGCATCGTTTTGAACATTAAAAAACCCGTTAAATATAGTCACATCACCATTAAAGGTATTCGCTTGTGTAAGTTCTACAGTGCCCAATCCCCACTTTCTTAACCCAGCAGAACCCCCAATTGCGCCATTAATTTCCATTGAGCTTCCAAACTGCTGGCCAACACTTGCGTCACCATTTGGATTAAGTGCACCAGGGGTCTGAATAGCAGAAGGATTTGCAACCAAAGTAACCGTGCCATTCCACTGATTCGGAACTGCCGAAGAAGCAGTCATGCCATCTAAAGAACCTTGGGGAATTCCAATATTGATTCCGGGCGTCCCAAGAGTTGGAACAAAACCATCTCCGCCAAAAAGAATAAGATTGCGATTAGTAATTTGCGCCCCGCCATTGTAAAGATTCCCAATGGCATTTTGTGAATAGTCGGAGGAACTTAAGCGCAAGGTGCCACCATTGACTTCGACATTGGCGTTAACCAATGAACTACCTAAGCCTTGATCGTTGGAAACAACCAGAACACCATTTTCAACCGATGTAACACCTTGGTAGGAATTCTTGCCATCGAATACAAGAACACCAGAACCGCGCTTGATTATTTTATTATTATTTAAATCGGAAATGCTGGTGTAGTTAGCTTCAATTTCGCCATTAATACGATTCGAAAAAACCAGCCAAGATCCTTCGTTAGCAACATTAAAAACAAAGTCGGAATTATTCTGCCCTATTTTAACAGGCATATAAAACCAGTTGGCATTTGTGTTATTTGGGAATAATGCAGATGAACCTGAGTAAACCGCATTAATTTGCGTTTGAACATTCAACGGATTAGCAGAGGCACCCCCGGTTGGATAAAACCCAAGAGCAGGCCCCGGAGAAGTGGTGGGCGTTATAGGACCAAATTGAGGATAATCCCGTGCAAAAATGTAATAACCGGACCCAAAAAGATCAATGTTATTAACAAAATCGAGTGACTGCACACCTCCAGGCAGGTAGGGCGCCATATTACCATTTGAATCAAGAGAAAGGTCATTGATAACATTAACGGATATCGGGATGGGCAAGGTGCCGCCATTAGGATCAGGTCGGGAAAGATTTCGAAATACACCCGCAAAAGGTGTTGCCAGAACTGAAGGAGTATTTACAAGGTTGGGGAAAAGCAGACTATCGCCATTTTGAGGTAATCCAGGTTGCCCACTCGAAGGAGCCCAATTACTCGCTAAATTATTTAGAAACGAACTAAATGTAGGATCCCCAAAAGCAGCGGGCGGGCCATCAGTGCCATTAGGGATCGCACTGCCATCCCACACGCGAGTTGCACACTCCAATCTTTCCTCAAGCAATTCCAAAAAAGGAGAAGTGGACTTCCGATTTTTTCTAACACCACCAACATTGAAAAGACTTTTGAAATTAAAAGCCATGAAATCAGCCTCCCAAGAGGTAAATGGGTTTACGACTACCTTGCAACCACAAAAGCGGATGCGATAAAATTTATTTGCGCTGAGGTTGGAAGTAAAAATCAGGCGCGCTTGAATGTCAGACGAAACTATTATTGTCAACTAACAAGTAATTTTAAAACTTCCTTAAAAATGAGTGATTGATGAGATTTTTTTCAGCTTCAGCTATAATAAGATTAAGATCTGATTAATTTTTAACCCTAAAGATTAAGATCTGATTAATTTTAACCCAAAAGGGATTTCACAATTGAAACTGTACCACGAACCATTTTTCAAATACGCTTTTTCAGAAAAGCGAAAAATAGAAAAGATCCACCTCCCAGAATTGAAAGCCCACACCAACATTATTATTTGCAAAAACCCAGTCCCCTCTAAAAATAAAGATGATATCCTCATCATGGGTACAACCAATGCCGACTGCTGGATGATTTTTTCCCATCCCTTGATAGTGATGCCAGGAGATATCTTTTACGCCATTGAACAGAAACCTAATGATTAACCCATCATCACAATCTTTTCTTGTTGCATGTATTTACAGCAATATACTCGCAAGCACTTTTACAAAAAAAACAAATGTGCTTTGCATGATGATGGATTATCTTAGAAGCGATTTAGAAACCTATAGGGCAAAAATAGTTAGCCCAATCAAGCAATCCCAATTACGATTTAACTTCTAAATCCCATAAAGGCAAACAATCAATGACGAAAAATATTGTCGAGTTTTGTTCTAAGTTCCCCTTCTCATCAAAAGAAGTTTTTGACTGGCATAAAAACGAATCTACATTCCAAAGGCTTTCACCCCCTTGGGATGAAGTTCGAATCATAGAGCGAAGCAAGGGCATAGAAAAAGGCGCAAGGACTATCATTGATGTCAGAATCTGGCCCATTTGGAAACGATGGATTGCTGAACATACGGATTACACGGAAGGCATATCGTTCACCGACATCCAAATTACAGGCCCTTTTGCATTTTGGCAGCATGAACACCGCGTTTCACCCCTGACCCCTAACACCTCCACACTCACCGACCACATTGAATACAAACTACCCATGGGAATCCTTGGGCAGATTTTTGGTGGATCTATGATCAAAGAAAAACTTCAAAAAATGTTTCGCTATCGCCATGCAATTATGCACGCAGATCTTGAAGATTCCATTCTTGCAAAAGAAAGCCCGATTAAAAAAGTGGTGGTCATCGGGGCATCAGGATTCGTTGGAACTAATCTATGCGCTTATCTTGATTCAATAGGACTTGTAGTAAAAAAAGTGGGCAGGAAAAAAGATAGCAGCGAGAATAGTGCATCGTGGGATCCGAATCTAGGAGATCCCAATCCTGAAATCTTTGAAAATGCAGACGCTGTAATTCATCTGGCAGGCGAAAGTATCGCAGATGGACTTTGGACACAGGCAAAAAAAAAGCGCATTCGTGACAGTAGAGTTCTTAGCACAACTTCATTAAGCAAAATTCTTTCTGGTTTGAAGAATCCGCCCAAAGTTTTGCTCTGCGCATCGGGAACAGGAATCTATGGCGACCGAAAAGATGAGCTCCTTGATGAAAACTCCGCCCATGGCACGGGCTTCCTCACCGAAGTTGCGGAAGAATGGGAACGCGCAACCGAAAGCGCAACAAAATCAGGAATCAGAGTTGTCAACATGCGCTTTGGTATTGTTTTAAGCCCAGCAGGTGGAGCATTAAAAGAATTATTAATCCCTTTTAAAATGCGCATGGGGGCATACTGGGGAAAAGCCTCTTCTGCTTACATGAGTTGGATTGGGATGGATGATCTATTAGGTGCAATTCGATTTTGCATGCAAAACGATAAAGTGTGTGGGCCTGTAAATTTTGTCGCTCCCAATCCCGTAACTAATTACGAATTTATATGTAGCCTCGAAAAAGTTTTTAATCAAAAAACCTTCCTGCCAGTGCCATCATCTCTTTTAAAATTATTCATGGGCCAGAAAGCGCAAGATTTGTTGCTAAGTAGTACAAGGGTTCATCCAAAGAAATTATTGGACCATCAATTCGAGTTCCGTTATCCAACAATTGAAGATGCGCTTAGGCACCTCACCGGTAATGCAGCCAAATAACATTAAAAGTTGAATAAAAAATTTATTAAACATGAGTAAACAAATTAAGTTTAGATTCAACTACCGAAGTTTACAAAAAACCAAGAACTTCAAAAACTTTAATAACTTTTAGCTTTACCTTGTAAATCCGATTGCTACCATAGTTTTTCCTGCCATGAAATGGGTGTCCCTTCCATGCGTGTGTTTTGAAATTCACAAATCGAGATGATGAGAAATGAGCCAGAATAATCAAGTTGATTTTGCAGCCTTGGAACGCTTTGGTGCCAAATGCACAACCCTTCGCAAAGAAGTTGCCAAGATCGTTGTTGGGCAGGATGCAGTTATTGAACAACTGTTGCTCGCAATTCTTGCCAAAGGCCATGCTCTTTTAGTCGGCGTGCCTGGTTTGGCAAAAACCCTGATGGTTTCCACTCTTGCAAAAGCTTTGCACCTCGGGTTCAAACGAATTCAATTCACCCCCGACCTAATGCCTTCCGATATTACTGGCACTGAAGTTATTCAAGATGACCCTGTAACCAGGCAGCGTGCTTTCAAATTTCTTCAAGGACCTATTTTTTCAAACTTAGTTCTTGCGGATGAAATTAATCGAACACCACCTAAAACCCAAGCCGCCCTTTTAGAAGCAATGCAAGAAAGAAAAGTAACCGTGGGCGGTGCGGATCATACCCTGCCTTCACCTTTCTTTGTACTTGCAACCCAAAACCCCATTGAACAAGAAGGTACTTACCCCCTTCCAGAGGCCCAACTCGATCGATTCTTGTTTTTAATCCAAGTGGGTTACCCCACCGATACCGAAGAAGATGAAATTATGCGCAGAAGCGCCTTGGATGCAGAAACCATTAACACGGTGCTTGATGGCAATGAAATTGAACAATTGCAAAAGATTACCAAGCAAATACTTGTTTCTGATACCGCACTGGAATTTGCAAGAAAAATAACCCGTGCTACCAGACCAAACACTGAAGAAGCTGCATCTTTTGCTTCAAAATGGATCCAATGGGGCGCTGGTCCAAGAGCTAGCATCAGTTTGGTTCTTGCTGGCAGAGCACGAGCCGCACTACATGGCAGACCTCATGTAACCATCGAAGATATCGAAACCGTTGCTTACCCAGTTCTCAGGCACAGGCTGCTTCCTTCGTTTACTGCACAAGCAGACGGAATTGCACCAGATGATCTAACCAGAAAAATTCTGGCAGAAGTGCGATCTAAACTAAAGTTGTAAACCAATAGCTAAACACGAATGAACGAAATTCCAGCACATAATCAGGCAAAACTTCTAGAGCAAGCCAAGTACCTTGGTCTGCGTGCTCTTACACTCGTGGAAGGTCTGCGAGTTGGCGACCAGAAAAGCCCCACCCGAGGTTTCTCGGTCGAGTTTGCCCAACATCGTGAATATGTGCCAGGCGATGATCTTCGACATATCGATTGGCGTGGCTATGCCCGAACCGAAAAATACATCGTCAAGCAATATGAGCAGGAAACTAATTACACCGCCCATGTTCTTCTGGATTTATCAGGATCGATGAGTTACGGCGCAGCAGGAAAATCTAAGCACGAAATGGCTCAGTTACTTGCAACAGTGCTTTGCCAAATTGCTGCTAGTCAGGGCGATGCGGTTGGGCTTAAAACAGTGGATAGCCCTGCCCACCCTGAGCGATTACTTACATTTACCCCCAGCACAAAATCTAACCGTTTAAAAATCCTTCTTAATCAGATAACCGCTCTTGTGCCGGGCCCGGAAAGAGAACAGGAAAACACGCCACCCCTTTTGTCTACTGCCTTACGACAAATTTCCGAAAGGCAAATACGCAAGGGAATGGTTATTGTTATCAGCGATTTCCTTGAACCTTGGCCATTATTACTCAAAGAGATTTTCGAGATACGAGCTCGTGGCCATGACGTTTTGTTGGTGCAGGTTTTACATAGCGATGAAATCGATTTCCCGATGGAAGGGCAGATATTATTTGAGGATTTAGAAAGTAGCGGATCGCTGGTCACAAGACCACAATTACTGCGTACCACCTACCAAAAAGAAATCAAAACCTGGCTCGATGAAATTGATCTTTCATGCACCAGGCTTCAGGCAACCCACTTACTAATCAGGTCGGACAAACCACCTGAAGACGAATTACTTAAGATGCTTGCCCTAAGACTAATGAAAAAACGAGTTGCAAAAATTCAATAAAGGTTGACTATGCATTTTCTGGTTCCATGGATGCTTTTTGGTGCTTTAACCGCAGGAATACCTGTGGCATTGCATTTATTACGCAAAAGCAAACCGACTGTCGTCCGTTGGGCCCCCATGGAATTCTTGCGTAAAAGCCTCAAGGAAACCAGCAAAAAAGTACGCCTCCGCGATTTGATCCTGCTTTTAATTCGCATGGCAATTTTAATTCTTGCTGCGCTTGCATTGGCTAGGCCTTCAACACTTTCCCTTTTTGGCAGTGGCCCCATCGACGCCGTAATTTTAATCGATAATTCCCAAAGTATGTCTACATTAGAAGGCCAAACTTCCCGATTAGATATGGCACTTACTTCTGCAAAGCAACTTTTAGGAAATTTACCCACGGGATCGAAAGCCAGAGTCATCAGCCTAACCGACCATACTGTGGAATTAAGCTACAACAACTCTAACGAATCCGATGCAATTGCTAATGCCCTTTTGCAAATTAAACCCACGGATCGAAGCAGTAATTTCTATCAGGGTTTTGCCAACGCCATCGATCTTTTGAAAACTTCATCCTTCAGCCAAAGAAAAATCTTCTTCTTTTCTGACATGCAAAGACCAGGTTGGCAGAATGAATCAAGCTCTTTTAAAACCCTTGTACAAAACATGCCATCTTCGATCTCCATCCATATGATTCGCCACGGTTCCGATGTGGATAGTAATATTCAGATAATGGATTTCCAACCAACCGCAGGCATTATTCTTGCAAATCAGAGACAAACCTGGGGTTTAACTGTACGCAATCGGGGTATCAAACCCGCCACTGGAATTAAAACCACCCTTGGCTTGGGCTCAGACTTTGAAACTGCAGAATCCGCAGTGATTGAAAAACTAGATGCTGGCGAAGAAAGAAGTATCACCATTGATCTTCTCATTCCAGAAGATGGTCATCAAATTGTAAAAGCAGTTGCAGGCAATGATCGTTTCTCAAGAGACAATCAAAAAGAAAAGATAGTTCTTGCAAGAAAAAAGCTTCAAGTATTGATCGTTGGCGCAAAATCTGAAATAGATGCAAACCGAGATAATACTTTTTTCCTTTATCATGCCCTTAGATCAGGCTCCTCAGATTCTTCCAATTCTGGCATCGAAGTAAAAGTCACTTCGGGAAGGGGCGCCACACCAGATACTCTAGATGAAACCGATATAGTTTTTATGGTAGACCCAATGCTCGCGGGTTCGGATAGCGTGAGCGATGGTTTCATGGAAAAACTTGAAACTTGGGTTTCGATGGGTAACACTCTAGTCTATTTTGCAGGTGGCAACTATGCAGCGAATTCAGATTTAAACATCAAAAATGCTGGTAAGTTTTTACCTATGGCTAATCCAACCCCGAACCTAGTTCCTACCACTATTGCGACTGAAAACTTCCCGCCTGTAGGATGGTTTAATCGCTTTCGTTCCGCACCCTTAAACCTCATTAATCAATCTGAGTTCCGTAAGAGGGTAACATTCGAAACAGCAAAGGGCCAACAAACGGCTGCTTTGGGCTACTTTTCCGACAACCAACCACTTGCAGAAATGAAACAACTTCGCGCTGGTTTTATTACCTTACTGCCTTGGGTGCCAGATCTTTCCTACAGCGATCTTCCATTAAGACCAAGCTTTGTGCCATTTATTCAAACCCTGCTCTCGCGAATTTTAGACACTTTAAATAACGCTAAGAACCCTTCGATATCTAGAGAGATTTCGCTGCGACTACAACCACAGGATCTCATTGGTAGCGAAAAATACAAATGGGTTTCGCCAACAGGCACAGCATTGGCTGCGTCGATGGAAAAATCAGTAGACGAAGTTGTTTTCCGCGGCGAGTTTTATACCCCCGATGCAGGCATCTGGAAATTGGAAACCACGCCGCCTTCAAACTCTAAAACCAACACCAAAAATCTGATTGCAGTACAGGCTTCTAACGAAGAGGGTGAGGATCTTAATCCTTTGCAAGAAAATGAAATCGATGAGATTTTAGGCAAAAATGTATCGCATCAAAATAACACGGGCGAAGCTTCAATAACAGGTAGCACGGGCGAACTAACCAACCTGCTGTTGTATTTACTGCTTCTCTTTTTTGTTTTTGAAATGTTTTTCGCATGGTGGTGCGGGCAACCTTTATAAGGTAGGGGAATGAACAAGTTTCTTGGTTATATTCTGGGGATTGATACGCCGAGTGGGGCGAGCATTGTTTCAATTGAAACTGTGCCCGTGTATTTGGCATTATTTTTGTCAGTACTGGCATGCGTTACGCTTTTTATTATTTCCTTCAGGCTCTACCGAGCTGAACAAATAAAGCTTCCCATAAGAATTCAAACCTTTGCACTTTGCAGTCGCTTTGCTGCAATCTTTGCATTCTCGATGCTTTTCTTTCAACCAATTTCCTGCAATCTAAAACTTAAAGGCACACGCCCTTCGCCCAACCTACTTATGCTCGATGATTCCCTAAGTATGCAATCCAGAGACTCCAGAACTCAGGCTGATGACATTGCCAGGGCTGAATCTCTTGTTGGCAAAATAACACTAGTAGATCCCACATTAAATATTGATGCAAAATACCCATCAAGACTTGAACTAGCGAAAGCAATTCTTGCAGACAAACCAAATGGGTTTATAAAAGCTCTTGATTCGAAGGGCCCATTAAAAAAATACCTCTTTGGGATTGATTTAAAACGCATCAATGAAAAAGAAACAACTCATTCTTTCTTAGATGATTGGCAAGGAAACCAGCCCAGAACTCTGCTTGCAGATTCCATCGAAAAAGCCATCGCAAACACAACTGAACCACCCGCTTCCTTAATTATTTTCACAGATGGTCGTGATACTAATTCAACTGCCAACCTTAACGAAATCTCAAAGCTTGCAGGAGAAAAAAACATTCCGCTTTTCTTTGTGGGCTTTGGCCTTAGCCAACCAGCAAGCATTGAATTACGCGACTTTGTCTTACCTGAAATTGTTCAGGCTGGCGAATTATTGGGCGTACCCGTACGCTGGAAACTCTCCAAATTCGACCTCGACAACAATCCTGCTGCCAAAGTTGAGCTCCGATTAACATTAGATGGCGTTGAAGTTGCGAAAGACACAATACCTGCAAAACCAGGTGAAGACATTCGGCATGCACTGATGTTTCGCCCGCCATTCACTGGGTTAAACAAAGATAACTCTGAAGTGAAAGTTTTTGCAAAATTAACGGGCATTGCAAACGCTTCTGTAGAAGATTCATTGACCCGTCCTGTGAAAATCATTGATCGTAAAATCAAAATCTTGGTGATCGATAAATCTCCCAGATGGGATCTTCGCTTCCTCTTAATGAATTTAACCCGCGAAACTGCATCATCCGGGGGCGACGGAAAACCTCCACGCAAAGCACTTGATCCTAAATTTGTGATTTTAGAGGGCGACCCCGATCTAACTTCGAAAGACCCATTCCTTCAGGAAATACCTACCACCCGAAAAGATCTTTTCGCCTTTGATGTTATTATTCTTGGCGACATTCCTTTGGAAAAACTTGGGCCCGATGGCCCTGAGCGAATCAGACAATTTTGT
>CAJCCR010000132.1 GCA_903960945.1 uncultured Planctomycetaceae bacterium | reverse complement strand
GACTTGTTGCGCACTATTGCCAAGGCGTTGCGTGAAAAAAGCTATGCAGTGGATGAAGCAATGGATGGTAGCGAGGGCCTTTCTTGCGCTGCAATCAGTAGATATGATGCTATTGTTCTGGATATGATGATGCCCGTGATGGATGGGGCTCAATTTCTCGCTAAGTTTAGAAAATTGTACACAACTCCGGTCTTAATTCTGAGTGCCCGTGATACGGTTGAAAACAGGGTTGATGGGCTAAACCTTGGTGCAGATGATTACCTGACCAAGCCCTTTGCAATGGTCGAGCTTTTTGCAAGGCTACAGGCTTTGATCAGGCGCTCTTTGGGTACAGGTGATAACATCGTCACCATTCAAGGGGTTACCATAAATTTTGGTTCAAAGCTTGTTAGTGTAGGTAGACGCAAAGTTGAACTTACCGCCAAGGAGTTTGCAATCATCGAACTCTTGATCCTGAAAAAGAACAGAGTGATGAGCCGTACGGATATCTTTGAACATGTTTATGATGTCAACGAAGATTCTATGAGTAATCTGGTGGATGTTCATATTTCGAATATCAGGAAAAAACTCGAAGTAGATATCATCGAAACTAGGCGTGGCTTAGGATACATCATCAGTGTTTAAATCCCTACGCTGGAAACTACAGATCTTTTATTCCACCCTGCTGGCCACTATTATCATTTGCAGCGGATCCATTTTTTATTATCAGGTATGGTGTTCAACCTTTGCGGAGGTCGATCGCCGACTTGAAGCCTCAGCATTGTATCTCGATGTGACGCTTCGTTCTTTTCCTCCGCCTATCCAGCAAGGGGTTGAAGCACCGCGCATGCCACCGCCACCGTTAAGACCAGACGGCACCGCGCCTCCGCCTCCAAGGCCGCGCCGTTCCAAAGAACAGTTTCTTGAAGAACTTAGATTGCCTCAAGATTCTAACTTCCTCGGTGAGGGCAATCCCGATGATGAAACCTACTTCTTGGTGATGACTTCCAAGGATAAGTTGATCAAAAAAGAATTTGTACCGCTTGGTTATCCTGAAGCCCAGAGCTTGGCTGGGCAGTTTAATCATCAACCTACTTTGATCATGCTGGAAAATAACTTCAGGGAAGTGCGGATGATCGGTCCAAGTGGATCTAAAATTATTGTCGGAAAGTCTCTAAGCCACGAAACCATTCAATTGCGAAATATTGCCATTCAATTCATTTCGATAGGCCTTGCTTTTCTTGTTTTGGGTGTTGGGGTCTCTTTTGCGATTGCCGCAAGGATGGTGCGCCCTATTACTCAAATGTCTGCTACCGCAGAGCTCCTATCCGAGAAAGATCTGAGCAAACGGCTCGACCCTAATCAGATCGATTCAGAGTTGGCAGGGTTGGCAGAAGTATTGAACCGATTGTTTTCTCGACTGGATGCTTCTTTTTCAAGACAAAGGCAGTTTACCGCTGATGCTTCCCATGAACTTCGGACCCCACTTACGGTCATTCGCTCTGTTTCTGAACTTGCACTTTCACATGCTAGATCTCCCGAAGAATATCAAGAAACCATCGAGGTCTCTCTAAAGGCCGCTGAACGGATGACTAATTTGGTAAATGGGTTACTTGCACTTGCAAGGCTTGACTCTTCGAACGCAGACTTCCATTTAAAGCAAATCAATTTGAATGATCTTGCTTCTGAATCTGTAAGCCTGTTGGGGGCAATTGCTTCAGAAAAACAGATCAGCTTGGTTTCTGATTTGCACTCTGTTCAAATTTTTGGGAACCCTGAAAGCCTTTCCAGAATGATCGATAACTTAATTACCAATGCTATCCTTTACAATAAGCCCGGTGGCAAAGTTTTTATCACACTTAAAAGCCACGATGATAAAGCTGTGCTAGAAATCAAGGACACCGGGGTTGGAATTTCTGAAGAGCATCTCCCTTTTATTTTTGAAAGGTTTTACCGCGTTGATAAAGCCAGATCTCGCCTTTCGGGCGGCAGTGGTCTAGGCCTTGCCATCTGCAAAGGCGTGATCGAAAAACATAACGGAACTATCACGGTTCAAAGTGTTCTTGGTGAGGGCACTACTTTTCAAATTAAATTGCCTATTTGGAATTATTCGAATTAGTACTGGGTTGCGTCAATTACGTTGCCATCCATACGATTCGCAAGATTTTCGTATACGGAGCCTAAGATGGGCTTTGTGATAAGTTTTTACCGGCCCATCGCAAAAAAAATACTACTCCCTTGAACCGCTCCTTCCAAAGTGATTTTTTAAGTGTCGGTAGGCCCATCAGCAGCAAAAACATCCACATATTGAACTTGCGTAAAAATACTAATCCAAGTTAAAAAGCAGTGTAATTTAATTGGTTTAGAGTGTTGTTCGAATGCGAATCTTGGTTAATTATCTTCCTGCCTTGAAACAGCGCAGCGGTGTAGGCCATTACACTGCTGAAATTTGCGCTGCTTTACAATCATTGCAACACCCTCTGGAATTGGATTTGTTCCCTCACCCTTCTTGGGAACCGCTAATCAGGGGAGCGATGGCTAAACTGAAGCCTAGTAAACCCAGTGTGGCTATTAAATCGCAGCAGGAAAATAATTCTGCAACTTCGATCATCAAAAATCAGATTAAAAGCATTGCGAGAAACGGCTTGGATTATTTGTTTGCAGATCGGGTACGTCGGATTGGTTGCGATTTATACCACGAGCCTAATTTCCTGCCCTTTGATGTCGATGCCCCAACTATTTCTACCATTCATGATCTTTCCGTTATTCGTTATCCGCAATGGCACCCAAAGGATCGGGTTCACGAATTTGAAAAACGATTTGAAAAAGCACTTTCTAATTGCACCCATTTTCTCACCGATTTAGAGTTTGTAAAACAAGAATTGATTTCCCAATTTAATGTACCCAGCGAAAAAATAACAGCAACTCCTTTGGGAATCCGTTCGGGGCTTTCCCCTTTGCCCATTCCCGAAGCCAGGGCTATTCTCAAAGAATTAAACCTCCCCCAAAAGTATTTCCTGCATTTGGGCACCATCGAACCTAGAAAGAATCTTCTGTTCTTGATGCAGGTTTATTGTGATCTTCCTTTGCGAGTTCGCGAACAATATCCCTTGTTGCTAGTCGGGGGATGGGGTTGGAATGCTGAAAAAGAAGCAGCTTTTTATCAAGAAACCGCAAAACATCATAATGTGATTCTTTCAGGATATATTCCGGATGACAAGATTTCTGCGGTTTACAATTGCGCCCGGGCTCTTCTTGCCCCTTCTCATTACGAGGGCTTTGGCCTTCCCCCGGTTGAAATGATGTCGTGTGGCGGTGCGGTTCTTGCCTCCAAAATTGGTGCTCATCAAGAAGTTTGTGGCCCAACCGCTTCCTATTTCAACCCCGAAGATAAAGATGCTTGGCGTAATGCCCTGCTGCAAATTGCTTGGGATGATGAATTGCACAGAAACTTGCGCAAAGGTGCGGTTGAAAAGGCTAGCCTTTTTTCTTGGCAGCAATGTGCATTGAATACCTATTCCGCATATCAAAAAGCTTTGGGAATCAAGAACTCTTCCTTGATGCCGCCCGTTTTTAAAGAAGCTTGCTGATTCTATTTCGGTTGGATTTGATAAACAGTCATAACATAAGCACGCATATCATTACGGTAAGTTGTTGGCCCGGAAACTTCGACCCGTTGATTTATAAACACATCTAAATTCTGCCCCGGTGCAGGCACCAAGTAGATCAACGGTCTGCCTTGCTGTGATTCAATGAAATACGAAGGCTCGTAACTTTGTGGCCTGCCTGCTTTACGAAGAAAACCAGGCCCCACTCCTGAACCGGAACCAGAGTTGATTGATTTCACAGGCGTTGGGGTTGGCCCGTTCGATTGAGGTACTGTGTTTGCTGTGGGCGCTGATGCGATAGGCGCTGTTGGCGCATTGTTCTGAGAGTTCGATACCGCTTGAACCAAGGCTTTGTTAGTTAGCTTGGGTTGCCCGGGTGCACATGCTTGTACCGTATTTGTTTTTCCTTTTGATGCGCAATCGCGTAACCAGACTGCTCTGCCGTAAGCTTGGCTCGCAAACATCGGCTGGCTACAAGCGAAATCCTGTCCGATTTGCGTGTATAACCTTATTGCTTCAGTTGATTGGCCCGCTGTTTCTGCACTTATCGCTTGGCTCCAGCGTTGATTCGCATCACAATTCGGCACTGCGGAATTTGCATTTACAACCGTAGTTGCACTTGCAGGATTCCGGGGAGCTGCGGGCACTATTGCTGGTACAGGATTCGCTTGAACGGCTTGTTTTCCTATCGCTTCGCATCGTATATATCGTAACTCATTTTCCGGTGGTACGATGGGTATCCAGTTTTCTTTGCCATCGGATTGTTCTGCGCCAAGCGATTTTACCTGGCTTCCCCTTGCTAATCTTGCGCTTTCAAGAGTTGGTTTAGTGTTTAATACAGCACTGCCAATATATACAGGGATTTTGTTGCCATCATTTGTTTGTACAAGATAGTTTGGTTGGTTCGGAACTATTCGCTGTAGATACTTGCTTTGCACCCAAGAAAAAGATCCATCAGGTGGGCGGATCGCCAGCCAGCCATCCACTCGCTCTTGCACCACGGTTACAACATCGCCTGCTTTTAGATTATTGGTGCCATAAAGTTTTGAATCACTTCCCGGCCCAGATCGAACCTCTGCATTCGGAAGGATGATTCGTGCAGTAAACGGAACAGTTGTATTCCCTGGCCCTGCTGTAGGCCCGGGTTGGTTTGAAATCAGAAGGAGAAGGGCTAAAAATCCGTACATGTTCTTTCGCTCTTAAACTAAAAATTCTCACATCTCTTTATCGACCTTTAGCTTGCCTTCTCTGCAACTGATATGAGGGAAACACCATTCGTTTTTGCGAAATTATTAAGTATTAGTTTAACAAAAACTGCCTTTTCTTTGCTAAACCGCCTATGTTCTCTCCAATCTTGCTCCTTAGCGAGCTTGGCGCTTTGCAATGCCTTTGCGAAATTTTGATGATTTTTTAATTTTCTAGGTAATGATATCCTCCAAAAGATGTTTATAATGCCATTTGATTGGTTAAAAAATATCTTCCAGATAAGGAATTGTGCGATGGGTAACCCTACTAAATTGGCCTCTTGGAAAGCTCTTGAAAGTCATAAGAAGGAAATGGAAAATGTGCAAATGAGGGATCTCTTTGCTGCTGATCCTGCCCGCTTCGATAAGTTTCACCTACAATTCCAAACCATTCTTCTCGACTACTCTAAAAATCGTATTACCGAAAAAACCATGGCCCTTCTTTTTGAACTCGCACGAGAAGCCAATGTTCATGGCGTGGCTAAGCAAATGTTCAATGGCGAAAAAATTAACACCACCGAAGATCGGGCTGTTTTGCACATCGCTTTGCGTAATCGTTCCAATAGACCAATCATGGTTGATGGCAAAGATGTCATGCCCGAAGTAAATGCTGTGCTTGCTCATATGAAAGAGTTCAGCAACGCTGTTCGCTCTGGTGCTTGGAAAGGTTACACAGGTAAAACCATTACCGATGTTGTTAATATTGGCATTGGTGGTTCCGACCTCGGTCCCGTAATGGTTACTGAAGCCCTCAAGCCTTATTCAAAGCGCGATCTCCATGTTCATTTTGTTTCCAATATTGATGGCACCCATATCTCGGAAACTCTTAAAAACCTTTCTCCTGAAACAACTTTATTCATCGTTGCTTCCAAAACTTTCACCACTCAGGAAACTATCACCAACGCTCTTTCCGCTAAGGAATGGTTTTTGAAGAGCGCCAAGGATGCTGCACATGTTGCCAAGCACTTTGTTGCGCTTTCCACCAATTCGGTTGAAGTTTCTAAGTTTGGTATCGATACCAAAAACATGTTCGGATTCTGGGATTGGGTCGGCGGGCGTTATTCATTCTGGTCTGCCATCGGCCTTTCCATCGTTCTTTCTATTGGCATGGATAATTTCGAAGAACTACTTATGGGCGGTCATCTCGTTGATGAATACTTCCTCAACACTCCTCTTGAACAAAATATTCCTGTCATCATGGGCCTAGTTGGTGTTTGGTATAATAACTTTTTTGGTGCTCAAACCCACGCCATTCTTCCTTATGATCAGTACATGCATCGTTTCAGCGCCTATTTCCAACAAGGCGATATGGAATCCGATGGCAAAAGCGTTACCAAAGATGGTGAAACTTGCACTTGGTCTACTGGCCCTGTTATTTGGGGCGAACCTGGTACCAATGGCCAACATGCTTTTTACCAACTCATTCATCAGGGAACTAAATTAATCCCTTGCGATTTCATCGCTCCAATCGAAACCCACAATCCCCTTGGCGAACATCATCCAATTCTTCTTTCCAACTTCTTTGCTCAACCCGAAGCCTTAATGAAGGGCAAGAATGAAGCAGAAGTTCGTAAGGAACTTGGCGATTCGAAGCTTTCAAAGGAAGAACTTGAAAAGCTTGTGCCACAGAAAATGTTTCAAGGCAACAAACCTACCAACTCTTTCTTCCTGCAAAAAATTACCCCCAGAACACTCGGTTCCTTGGTAGCTATGTACGAACATAAGATCTTTACCCAAGGCGTTATCTGGGGCATTAATAGCTTTGATCAGTGGGGCGTTGAACTTGGTAAGCAACTTGCCAAAGCAATTCTTCCCGAACTTGCAGGCGATAAGGTTATTGCCAGCCATGATTCTTCTACAAATGGTTTGATAAATCATTTCAAGAAAAATCGGGCAGCAAAGTAACTCAACTGTTTTTTTAGCAAATGATTGAACCTTGATGGGGGTGGCTTGTGCTTGGTCCGATATTTGATCGTGAATGGTACATCCTGCCCCGCAGGCCCAGTCATTTTCCTACACGCGTTGCCTATCTAGGTGTTTTGTGGGTCATTGCTGTTACCGCTTGGCTTTCTACAGGCCTTTGGCAAAAGCCCGCAACTCTTGGCGAAACCGCTAGGCTCGGGCCTCTCTTATTCCAAATCCTTTGCCTTGTGCAACTGACTTTCTTGCTTTTCTTTAGCGCGCTTTCTTCCGCTAGTGCTGTCTCTCTAGAAAAAGATCGTAGAACTTTCATTCTCCTTCTCATCACCGACTTGCGCGATTACGAAATCGTTCTGGGTAAAATCTTTGGCAGTCTTTTGCCTATTGTCTTCTTGCTTGCTGGCTCTGCTCCTGTTCTTGCATCACTATTGCTTTTGGGAGGCATCGCTCCTTTTCAGGTCGGCCAAGCTCTGGTTATTCTTGCCGCAACTTCCTTGGTTTCTGGTGCAGTCGGTGGGTTGGTTGCCCTTTGGCGCGAGAAAACTTTTCAAGCGCTCGCTCTTACCACCCTTATCCTCGTCCTTTATCTTGGCCTTGTTCGTGCTGTTGCTTTCATCTCTGGTATCGGTCAGGAGCAATCTTTCTTTATCCAAGAACGACTCGATCCTTTTCTTGCACTTGGCACCGTCCTCGATCCGCTTTCAGCATCCGATTCTGGTTTAAGTGCACCCTATTCCTATGCTCTTTTCATGATTCTTTTTTCTCTTACGTTAAATGTTTGGGGTATGTTTAAACTTCGCGATTGGAACCCCAGTGGCGAACCTTTGATGCAACGCGAAGCGCCTGAAGATGCGGGCATCGAAGAAAAAAACCGGGCTTCCGCTCACGCTGCACCTGGCATCACCCGCAGTGTTCAGGGTAATCCCATTCTGTGGCGTGAAATTTATACCCGAGCCTATGGCAGAAAGCCTATCCTTATTAAACTCGCTTATGCTTTTGCCTTAGTTCTGATTTGCTTTGCTGCGCTTAGGCCTATTTTTCTTGATCAAGAAAAAGCTGCATTCTTCGCAGCCTATGGCCTGCTTCCTGTTACGGTTTTAAGTCTTCTTTTGGTTTCTGCTCAGGCTGCAACCTCTATCACTTCAGAACGCGATACAGGCGCACTTGATCTTCTTTTAGTTACAGATCTAACTCCTCAGGAATTTATTTTTGGTAAACTCGGGGGCATTCTTTACAACACCAAGGAATATATAATTCCGCCATTCTTGCTTGCAGCTTTTTATGCTTGGAATGGATTCCTTGCCACTCCCCCTGCTAACCAGCCTCAGCTTTCTGCATCTATGAATTTGGTTTCTTTTCTATGTCTTGTTGCTGGTTTTGCTGTGCTGCAATTCTTTGCCATGGTGCTTGGGGTTCATGTCTCACTTCGAAATCAAAACAGTAGGATCGCAATCTTAAACACGCTTGGCACGATTTTCTTTCTTACTGCGGGCACACTTATCACTATCTCTTTGATTTTGATTAACGGGAAATTCGAATATCAGTGGGCCAGTTTTATCTTCTTTTTAGCTGCTGGCATTGGCGGCCTTTGGTGGGTGCTCAATGGCGACAGGCCTTCACCCGCACTTACTTTAGCTAGCTGGCTTTGCCCTTTGAGTGTTTTTTATGGCATTGCCAACGCATTGGTAGCGAAGCCCGGTTCCCAAGAATCTGCGGATCCGGTGTTATCATTTCTTGTTTTGGGGGGCGCATTTGGTTTCGCTTTGGCAGCTATGTTAGTCCCACTTTTGAGCGAATTTGACATTGCTTTAGGTCGAACGAGTGGCGGCGCAGATTAATTCCTGATCATTGGGTTAATGAAATTTCTTACTTTGGTCGATAGTACCTAAGTGATTTCTGTTATTTCAGTTAGAAGTAATATCTTTCCTATTTTCAACACTTGCCAAGCATGGGGGTAAAGAGATAAGAAAGAAGTAACAGAATAAGCCCCGATAGCTCAGTTGGTAGAGCAGCTGACTCTTAATCAGCTTGTCGTAGGTTCGATCCCTACTCGGGGCATTTCACTTCCTAGCAGCAAATACACGAATTTTGGGGAATGGTTTATTAAAGCCCTGAAGTTGTTGGAACTTTAGATTCATTAAGATTATTTGCCGTGTCGATTCTAGGGTTCCCTATTGAGAGACTAATTTTCAAAATCGTCCTGTTGTAAAAGCCCCGAGGAATAAATCTTGAAGGTTTACCTAGTCTTATCAGATTTCATTAAGGTTATTGAACTGGATCCTAAAAATTTTGTAGCGCACAACACTGCAAGTGGTCCCAGCACCAGGGCGGTTATTACTGTGATGAGGTGTTTCATGGTTGTTTAATCTCCACAACAACCGTCAGATTTCCAGGCTTCGCCTCGAATTGAACGGGGTTGGATTTGATTTCGAATGGGCGTCCGTTGACGGTGGCCCGTAAGACTTCGGCGGATGAGAATGGAAGTGTGATGGTCGCTGGTACTGGAGAATCCGTCTGTAGTTCAAAGTGCCGGTCCTGCTGTCTCCATTCGACCTTGATCACTTTGCCTTTGGGAAGAGGGACTGCTCCCTTCGCCCATGAGAGCCCGCACAGTTGAGGACGGATGTCGGCTTTGACATACCCGGGTTCTGCTGGGGTTATTCCCAAGACACGTTGCGATAAGTTGATCAGCGGTGCGGAAATCCACCCGTGACTGAGAGTGCCGCCATGCCCGTGTTCGGAAACGGTTCTGGATTCAGGTCGGATAGGCCATTTGAGCATCTGCGGAAGCCCAAGCTCCGCAAAAAGCCCGGCGCGGTCCATGGCAGGAAGAGTGAAATAACCAAAATATGCACTCACATTTAATTCTTTCTGCGTAGAAAGCAGTGTCTTGAAAATCCCGGCGCGCCGCTCGGATGGCGCCAATCCATAAAGGATGGACAGGATATTCACATGAGGCGAAAATGTCTCGATCTGGGTGTCTTCCGGTAGCCACTTGCTGGGCTTTACGGAACTAATGAAGGGCTTGCCATCGCGGTAAAGGCCCTTTTCGGGATTCCAGAGTTCCTTTTCAAAAGCGGCGCTCGTTTCCCGGTGCAGCCTCGCATATTGCTCTGCTCGTTGCGAGTCCCCGACCAGTTGCGCCACCCGCCGGCCATCCTCCAGCGCGCGACAGAAGAGCGCCGTCATATATCCCATGCCTATCACCGCCGGGGGATGATGACAGTTGATGCCCGCAATCTCTCTGAAATCCATGAACATATAATCCGGGGCATTCGACAGCAATCCGGAAGTGCCCCGATAACTCTTGAATTGATCCAGCAACTTGTTCACGAAAGGGGCCAACTCCCGCACGAGTTCCTGGTCACCGGTGTGCTGGTAGTATTCGACCAGCATCTGCAACCAGTACAACTGGTAGCTGGTATGGAACATTTGATACCCGCAGCCATCCATTATCCATGCGATTTTGCGCAGGTCCTGCCGGACTAGGGCGGGTGCGTGAAACGCCTGCCAGTTAGCGATTGATTGCACTAGATAATCTCCAGTATCTGCAAGAGGCTCCTGATTATTAGGCGAATCAAGGTGATAGGTCTGCATACAGCCCTGCACGCTGCGCCGATTTGCCTCCCACAAACGGGTAAGCTTTTCGTCACTACAGGCAAACGAGCCTCTATACTCAACGGGCTGGGACACGAAGTGGGCCTGGATTTCTTCGATCTCTACGGGCTCCTTAACACCCGTCACCACGACATTGAGCATGGTGAAACTGGTATAGGATGGAGTCTCATAAATGAGCGGACCTCCCTTGAGTAGAATACTGGAACTGCGTCTCCCGCTGTTCCTATCCTGTTCACTTGGCCTGATCGTAATCGTCGCCCCCGCACCGCCCTTGCACCGCAGACTGTAGAAGGCGCTGAGCACCCGGTCGAACTGCACCGTAAATGCTCCGTCCGTTTTCAGCACAATGGGACGTTTCTCCGCAAAACTCTTCGCCGCCAGAATCGCGCCTCCTTTTTCGTACAGAATACCTGCGGCTGGCCAGACTGCCTCCATCCGGGGTGGAATCTCACTGACCTGCATCGGACCGTGGTCCGATTTGATCGGCGTAGCCGCCAACCACCGGGCATTATCAAACCCGATTTCCTTCCAACCCTCCTGCTCCTTGGCCGCATCGAAGCGGAATGTATTTTCTTCCTTGAGAGGGGTTCCTGCATCGTTGTGCGGTGTAAACTTGCCTTCGCTAAACTCAGTTAAGGCGGAGGCTCGCCAGGTGGCGTCGGAGCAAATCTTTACTGTTTTCCCTCCTTCAACCAAGGCTTCCGCCTGAAAGAAGAACCCATTTTTAACATTAATGTGGTGACCGAAGAAGAGCCATGACCAACCGCTCGAAAACACCTCAGCAGCCACGACATTCTTGCCAGGCTTAAAATAAGGGGTGAGGTCGCGCGCATCGGCGTGCCACCGATGTGTCCAGAGATGGCTCTTGGTGGCCCCGTCGGTGCCAATATCGTCCGGACCTCGGGAAACGAGCTGGCCGTTCACATAAAGCCGGTAACCGCATTGGGCGCTGACCCAGGCGGTAACTTGGCTCGGAGCCGCATCAAAAGTAACCTCCTTCCGAAAACCTGCTGCAGCCGGGTTGTTTGTGGGCAGCCAAATCCATTGCGCGTCCCAGCTCTGAGGCTTGGGAACGTTTTTAGGATCAAAATGGTATGCCGGCGCTTCAACCCCACTCTTAGTGACCCGAGGAAGGATTCCTGGATACCGTATCGGCCCATAGGGATTGAGAACAGAAGACTCGGCACACAGCGCAGCCAGTGGCGCGAGTAGCAGGGCGGTGAGAAGAGTGATCGTGTGTTTAATTGTTTCGTTCCTTTTTCCTTTGTGCTGACTTGAATGACTTATTTTCACGAACCGGGGCATTTGCTATCAATGCTGACGGCTTAACGCCATGACTGCTTCCAGCCGGGATTTCACATATAGGCTCCGCTCGGATACGATCCGAGGCGGCAATTGCTCCCCAAATTAACCTTTATGTCGGCAACCTTCCATTTAATTCCAGTCAACGTAGCGATTCTCCGTCTTGCGAGTGATCGTGAGGCAGGCTAGTCAGATGATTGAAAGTTTAAAGAGTGGTGGCGCTAACTAAACTTAAAGAACCCAACCATTGGCTTAGGCCGATCGTGGGTTCTTTTTTTAGCTATTAGAAAGATCCGTCACTTATCAAGTTCTCTTACCCGACAAAGACGCCGCCTAGGTTGGTTTGTTCGCCGCTGTAAAAAGAGAACAGCAAATCCAAGACTGGATAGCTAAAGACTTTAACTTCTGGGCCGCCGCCTGGGCCAGCGTTGGTTACTAGGTCAAGGATACCATCGAAGTTGCCATCGCTAACGCCAACACGAACGCCACCAACCCTGATAGCTTGAAATGAATTTTGAAATAATTAGTTCGTAATCTTCTGGCGACCCAAGGTGATTCCGATAATCTTCTTGGCGGTCCAGCCTCCCTCCCTTGGTGCAGCAGGCAAACCAATCCGCCATCCTGCCTGCATCAGTCAACACCATCGACTGAAAACACACACGAAAGATTATCGCATTTAAAACGATTTTAGGCACTCTCCCGAACTATGCATAGTATTGCTTCTATTTGCGAGGG
>CAJCCR010000131.1 GCA_903960945.1 uncultured Planctomycetaceae bacterium | reverse complement strand
GTAAAAGGGCTTTGTTAAAGTGACCTTGTGCTGAGTTTTTTCTTCATAGCCAACCTCTGTTGTAGGCAAACCCATCTTGAACTCCCCCGCTAGGATTAATACCATCTCCAACTTCACATCTTTACCAAGATCAATAACCTCGACCTTCCCGGGCTTCACTTCCTGTGCTATCACCGTCAATGCACCTACCAAACCTACCACCATTGCAATTCCTAGTATTCTTTTCATCTTTCACCCTTAGGGATAAAGCCTAAACGTAATACGTTAACTTTAGGGTACTGTGTTTCAAGCGTCTATTTAAATCTACACGTACCTAATCTGCTACCAATGTCATGGAAGAAATAGAAAAGATTAAAGAATTGAACAGATTCCTTTTCCTGATGTACAGCGGTGGGTCAGATTCTTTTGAGGTGTTCAGCTAGTTTGCTGCTTAAAAGTGAGTGCGGGTAAATTGCGAAAGACGATGCATAAATACAGCGACAATAAAGCCGCGAAGAAGCACCACACCGATGCAAAAGCAAACCAAAATACAAGATAACTGATCGCTGCTGAAAGAACGATGGCTATACCCAGATAAAGTATTTTCGTATCATTCGAGGCAAAAAGGGGCGAAGCGATGATGCCAACATACATTGCTTCCCAAAGCAATACGGGAAAAAATTGAAACATGGTTGATCTTGAAACATTGTAATGAATCGCATGATTTATCACATCAGCCACTGGCGAATCAACATTAATAAAAAGCGGAACATAAACTCCAAGTCCAACCACTAAACCAAGGGCGCTGAGAAATCCAAAAAATACCTTTTCTTTCCTGTTCCCGGTTACGAATGCGCAGAAAGGAACCCAAAACGGCCAAAAGACTATGGCAAAGGCTAAAAACACCAGGGCGAAAATCCTCACCAATTCAGCATTATCCCAGCGAAGGCCAATCCAAACCCACCCTTCTGAAAACTGTTGAACAGCAAACAAAAACGGGACGATCGCAACAGGTAGTAATAAACGGTTTTTGCTAAGTGCGTTTTTTAAGCAATACACTCCAGCTGATAGCAAGGCTACAGACAAACCAAAACTGGCTTCAGCAGAAAAACACATACACCAACTCCGATTCTGTGTGGCCTTTGAAGAAAGGACCGACGATCGGATCTGGTAGCCACACGCAGCTACCAGAAAGCGAAGGTGATGATTTCCGATTTGGCAGATGCAAATTAGGCGATCACGTTAATCGCCCAACAGAAAATGATTCCTTAATCATAATTCTACGCCATTGCTGGCGAAGAACCAAATGATCTTAATTAAGTTATTAGAAAAACAAAATTAACATATCGACACTATTGGTAATTTTGGCTCTGATATTTTTGATCACGTAATGAACCATGAGTCGCTTACTCAGATTTCGGTGCCAACCAGCGGGTTGCATTCTCTAAAAGTTGAAGCACCGTTTTCTCTTTGAACACCGAATAAGTTTCGTGCCCAGGGCGGAAGTAAAACACCCGGCCCTTGCCAAGATTCCAGACCATGCCACTGCGAAACCAATTGCCACTCGCCCAACGCTCTTCCAGCACGACTACGTCTGGTTCAGGCACATGAAAAGGCTCGGCATACATTTCCGTTTGCGGTATTTCAAATGACGCAGGAAGCCCCTTGGCGATCGGATGTTCTGGCTTGAGAATCCGAATCTGGCTAGGCTTGCCATCCGCACGATACGCAGGGAAACAGCAGTTCGGTTTGTACACCGTTGCTTTCTCGGTGCCATCCGGAAACTTGCGCAAATCAATGTAAGGCGTAATCTTATCCCCTGCACTCGGAACCGTATAACGCTTGGGCGGATTGGCATACGTGATTTCCACATTCGCACCATTGCGTTTCAATAATTTCTCGGCATCAAGCTTGGTGCGTTCGTGCATCGCCTCTACGAAAGGCGTAGACCAATGCGCAG
This sequence comes from uncultured Planctomycetaceae bacterium, assembly GCA_903960945.1. GTDB lineage: Bacteria > Planctomycetota > Planctomycetia > Gemmatales > Gemmataceae > UBA969. Next base: position 3,129 of record CAJCCR010000131.1, on the reverse strand, counting down.
AATGCAGCGCGATCAATGATAAGGTTCCATCTTTGATACGCTGGATCAGCGGCTTGGCCATCTCGGGTGTAATCTCGGCTTGCCTAGCATGACCCCACCAAATAAGAACATCGCAACCGCGCATATGCACAGGCGATAGCCCCTTCTCATCTTCATCAATGGTCACCGATTTTACCGCAAGGCCAGGCAAGTTCTTAAGGTGGTTGGCGATCTGGTTTCCCAAAAAATTATCGTATGCTTGTTTCTGCGCCGGCTGGCGTTCATCCCACACGACGACATTTATTGGTTTCGGATCGGCTGCGGTAACAGAAACGGGAAGAAGCAATCCTGCGGTAGATGCCTTAATAAATTCACGGCGGTTATTGTTCACAGTCATGGCATATTCCTTTTGAAAGTTGCAAAGTAAGTGCAAGTATTATTACCATTTCCCACTTTTATATTAAGAGTTTTTTTGCGCGCTAAGATGAACACTGGCGCTGGCATGAAGGCAAATAGCTGCTGCTGCAGCGACATTTAAAGATTCTTCACCGCCTGGTTGGGCGATGCGAACGCAATGCTTTGCACTTTGCAGCAAAGATTCTGACAAGCCCTGCCCTTCATGACCAAGCAACCAGGCGCAAGGATGAGGCCAGTCTAAAGATTGTATCCACTCATGCAAATATGGGCCTTGATGCGAACTGGTTGCAATGCGAGGAACGGCCAAGGCATCAAGATCGGATTCGGATAAGCCCTCAATTAATTGAAGGCCGAAATGTGCACCCATGCCAGAGCGTAAAACTTTAGGCGACCAAAGCGCTGCGGTTCCCTTTAATGCCAACACTTGCTTAACACCAAACGCTGCTGCACTGCGCAAGATGGAACCCACATTACCTGCATCTTGCAAACGATCCAACACCACCGTCAGCACCGCGGGCTCTATGGGTTTTTGTTCTGGTAGTTCCAACAAAAAACCCATATGCGAAGGCGACTCTAAACCGCTGATGAAAGAAAACAAAGCATCAGGCAAAAGAGTTATCACGGGGGCGCATTTCAACCAGAGTTTGTTTTGCGACTCCCAAAGGCTTTCGGAAAAAAAAGCTTGTGTCACCGTTTGCCCACGCGATAAAGCAGCACTGCATAAATGATCGCCTTCTAGCCAAAAATGTCCGTGCGTTCGATAAAAATTACTTTGACCAGAAAGCTGACGCAATCGCTTGATCATCGGATTTTCACGCGAAGTAATACGCTGAATAGGCGGAGTTGTCATTTAAAACCCTGCATCAATGCATTGGCCAAGAATTTGATAACCATCCAACATGAATGTTTCCCTAGGCTTATGTCTTGCAATGGATGATTATACGATTCGAAGACTGCACCGAAACACTTTTCGGCACATAATCTCTATGTTTTACAAGTTCGATTAAAAGAATTATCCAGAGGTGTAATTATTTTGTCTTCGCCAAACGAAATCCTATAGCATCATACCGAAGATCTGGGGTGCGTAGGTGAATCCTGCCAAAAGATAAAGCAGAAGCATCGTCGGTAAGAAAACCACCGCCACGCAGAGCACGGTAAGTTCCTGTTTCTGGCCCCTTCGGATCTATCACCGATTCCCTAGGGTACGCTGCGTACCAATCTTCGCACCACTCCCATACATTGCCATGCATATCGTAAAGGCCGAACTTATTAGGAGTGTAACTACCTACTTTCATGGGTTTACCTATTTTGGAATCATTATAATTTGCCTCGCTAGGCATGATCTTATCACCAAATGAGTAGGCAGTTGTTGTGCCCGCCCTGCATGCATATTCCCACTCAGCCTCTGTTGGAAGCCTATAACCACCAGCCGTCTTTGCATTTAATTTCTTGATAAATTCCTGACAATCAAACCAGGAAGCATTAATGACAGGCAACTTTGCACCTTTGAAAACGCTAATATTTTCGCAGCCTAAAGCAACCCATTGTTCCTGCGTTACTTCATACATCCCCATGTAATAGGGTTTGGTAAGAGTAACTTCATGTTCTTGACCAGGGAGCCCCATCTTAAATTTCCCGGCGGGGATTAACACCATCTCTTTTTCTAAAGCTTCAACAATAGCTTCCGCTTCCTTGGCAGTAACTTCTATCTTTACAGGTTCCTTCTTAAGTTGTTGGGGGTCTACTTTAGAACAACCCACTAAACCCAGCACCATTATGATTACAATTTCAAGGCGGTTTTTCATTTCATCCCTTTAAGAGATATCTCGAAAAGTTATTCATTTATAAAATTAATTAAAGCGAACCAACAGGAACCATAACGCATAACGCATTACCAAGGCAACCCAAGTTAATGATTGATATTTAAATGAAGATAAAAAAAACTCTTATCGCTCTGTAAAAACAGTAAAGCGATAAGAGTTTTTCTAATAACATAAAAGCTAAAGAAATGGTTATCATGAAAGCATACTATAAAGAACCCGCATGATATCAGAGGTGCTAATAACACCTACTAAAAGTCCATCATGATTGACCACAAACAATTGGTGGACATCTAACTCGAGCATTTTTTTAATGATATCTGGAAGCTTAGTGCTAGGGGAAAGAGCAAAAATAGCGTTGGTCATAATATCTTCCACCTTGGTGGTATCTACAACTTCGACACTAAATCCCTCGGGAAGCGATTTACGAGAACAACAACCACCTTCAGGGCTTAAATGGGTTCCCTTATCAAGATCATGGCGTAAAAGATCGGTAACACTGATCACGCCAACCGGCCTGCCAGCGGCATCAATGACAGGTGCAGCATGGAAACCTCGCAGGGTAAAAAACTCCAAAGCCTCGGGGATGGAAGCTTCAGCCAAAAGAGAAATCGGGGGTTGTGCCATCAAATCCGAAGCAGTAAGGTCGGAGAGGCATTCTCGCGCAAGATTTTCAGCCAAGACTTTAATTCTCATGATAAATACCCCTTAAAGAAAAGAACCTTTAGGAAAAGTGTGGAACTATAAGAAGTATACCCAGCCACAAGATAGATATCAAGATAGATTTATATTATTTTGACTTACATCGATGCTTTTTTTCTCTTTTCTAAACCTTCCGTCGCTCACGCTTCCGGCTCTGACCTAATAATTCTTCCGTGGCTCTGCTTCTTCTGCTTCCGTGTTTTTCCGTGTT
>CAJCCR010000130.1 GCA_903960945.1 uncultured Planctomycetaceae bacterium | reverse complement strand
TTAATTATTTTTGTAAATATTTCCTAAAGTTTTAAGGCAAGCATAGGCAAAGCAGAAAATTAACCACGGATTAACACGGAATTTCACGGAAGGAAGCAGAAGCAGAAGCAGAAGATTAACACGGAAACAAGACCAAGCAGAAAATTAGCCACGGAAGGAAGACCAAGCAGAAGCAAAAGAAGAGCCACGGATTAACACGGAATTTCACGGAAACAAAACACCTCTTGGTTATAATTAAAAGTAAAAACATCTTTAATTTCTTTATAAGTTCAATACTTAAAGGTTCAAATGGAGTAGTTGCAGTGGGGTTTCCCCATCGCAACTACTCTGTCTTAAAACAAGCTGACCCAAATAAACGGTAAGTAAAAGGAAGCGACCCACCCAGCGCAGTGGGTGGGCTTGAAGGCAATAACGCAAAATAAAAATGGACCCCCGCATACGCGAGGGTGACAAATGCGGCGGCGGGCTAACTGGAACCCGGGCTAGCGAAGCGAAGGGCCCTTTTCCCGGAGGGAAGAGGGTTGGGAGTTGGGGGAATAAAAAGAAATAAAAAGAAATAAAAAGAAAGAAAAAGTGTTGATGTAAGAGCAAGAGCAAGAGGGTTGGGAGTTGGGGAAGCAAAGTAAATGTAAAAAAGCTAAAAAGTGTAAATGTGAGGATGGTCTTATTTTCTTTTCTCGTTTAATCATCTCGGGTATGCTTAGTTAGTTCAAGTTACTAGGTTTGTTTTTACCTGCCAAAAGAAGTTCTCATGAGAAGAAAAATAATTGTTCCGCTTATAGTTTTGATTTTATCCCTTGCGATTTATTTGCCTGGAAATTTTACTCTGAGTCAGGGTGAAAAAAATGCAGGTGCAGGGGGCGCTATCTATTGGAAGGGGAATTTGCATACGCATTCGTTGTGGAGCGATGGCAATGATTACCCAGATATGATTGCGGACTGGTACAAAACCCATGGCTACCAATTCTTGGCATTGACGGAGCATAATTTGCTTGCAGAGGGGGAGAAATGGGTTACGCCCAAAAAACCAGAAGGTAATAAGGGTAAGGCGCTTGAGAAGTATGTTAATCGGTTTGGGCCAACTTGGGTTGAGAAAAAGATGGTGGATGGCAAGGAGCTGGTAAGGCTTAAAACTTTGGCCGAGTGCAAGAAGTTGCACGAAGAGCAGGGCAAGTTTCTTTTTGTTCCTGCAGAGGAAATCACCCATAAGTTTGCAAAGTTTCCCATCCATATGAATGCCTTGAATGTAAACAAGGCGATTAAGCCGGTGGATGGCGAGGGCATACGCGAGACGATGACGATAAATCTTAGAAACCTTGAAGAACAGTCGAAAAAGTCGGGCAACATCACCCTTGGGTTTCTCAATCATCCCAATTTTCAGCAATCGATTCCTGCAGAGGATATTGCGATGTGTTCTGAGATTCGATTTTTCGAGGTGCATAACGGACATTCTGGGGTGCGTAATTACGGGGGCGATACTTTTCCCAGTTGCGAAAAACTTTGGGATGTAGCACTTGCTTTAAGGCTGGGCAAATTAAAGATGCCTTTGGTGTATGGCCTTGCTACGGATGATTCTCATGAGTATCACGATATAGGGCTTGGGAAAACCAATCCGGGCAGAGGTTGGGTCATGGTTCGCTCGAAGCAACTTAACCCCGATAGCCTTTTACAAGCCATGCACAAGGGGGATTTTTATTCTAGCACTGGTGTGGTTCTGGATGATGTTGCAGTAAGTGATGGCGAATTAATTGTAAAGATCAAGGCAGAGGATGGTGTTTCTTATCGAACTGAATTTATTGTTACTTATGCAGATACTTCGCTTGATAGTAGCCCTGTGTTGGATAAAGATGGCAAGGCTGTGATGGTAACAAGAAATTATGCAGGTAAGATTGGGGTGGTTGCTAAGGATTCCACCGAGGCCACTGCAAAGTATAAGTTCACTGGCAGGGAATTGTATGTAAGGGCCAAAGTGGTATCTTCAAAGCTTCACCCCAATCCTTACCAAAAGGGCGATTTTGAAACAGTTTGGGTTCAGCCTGTTGTTCCTGCTTCCAAGTAAGTGTTGCATTACCGATTATTGTTTTGAGCCGTTTTTATTTCTGGAGAAAGTATCATGCGCAAGATTTGTGTTCGAGTTATGTTTTTATTTTCAGTCGCAATTGCGTTTCCGAGTGCAATCTTTGCGATGGAAAAGCCTGAGGTGGTGAAACCTAAGGTAGATAATAAGCCCAGCACCCAGGATGCGGATGGTTCGGTTTTGCTACATTCGAAAACAGCATCGGTGCATGGTGTAAAGCTGCAGTATGAACCGCAGGTTAACAAGAATACCCTTGGTTTTTGGGTGAATGAGAAAGACTGGGCCAGTTGGGAATTCGTAGTTACCAAGCCTGGGAAGTTTAAGATTGAAGTGTTGCAAGGATGTGGCACCGGGCAGGGCGGCAGCGATGTTGCAGTGCATGTTGGCGAAAAGAAATTCCCCTTTGTGGTTGAGGATACAGGTGGCTTTCAAATGTTTAAGCCGCGAATTATTGGTGAAGTTGAGATCGCAAAGGAAGGCAAGTATTCATTGGAAATCAGGGCTATTAAAAAAGCCAAGAGTGCAGTCATGGATGTTAGGCAGATTAGGTTGATACCTGCGGATGCCACACCTGAAAAAGGCAAGTAATCATTGGTGTTAAAGAATATTGTCGATTTGCAAAATAGCCTTCGAGAATAATTCCTGATCGATGACCAGCAGGAGTACGGGATATTTTAAGCCTTGGATCCATCCAGATTGGGAAACATTCCCGTAGAAGTGTTCTGCAGGTCGGTGCTTCATCAGTGCTTGGTTTGCATTGGGCGGATCTTTTGAAAGCCCGGGCGATTGCTGGTCCTGTGAATGGCAGCGCAAAATCGGTGATCTTTATATGGCTGTGGGGCGGGCCTGCCCAGTTAGATACCTTTGATCCCAAGCCCCATGCGCCTGCGGAATTTCGTGGGCCTTTCTCCACCATTGCAACACGGTCACCCGGTGTTCGGTATTCCGAATTATTCCCGAAGCTTGCATCACGATCAGATCAATTTTCACTCATACGATCCATGCATAGCCAATCTAATGATCACGGTGTTGCAGGAACCGTTGGCCTTACTGGCAGTATTTCTGGTGCAGTGGGTTTGGATGGAAAACCCAAGGCGGGGCAGGCTAGGCCGACCACTGGCAGCATTGTTGCCAAGGTGCGAAAACTGGATTCGGGTTTGCCTTCGTTCATGGTAGTGGGTGGGAAATTGCATCAGGGGAAGAAAGCGATTATTGGCGAGGGTGGTGGATTTTTGGGGGCAAGCTGCGACCCTTTTCGAATTGTTTATGATCAAACGCATGGCATGCGCATCCCCGCACTTGAACTTGGGCAGGGCCTTACCCCCGAGCGGTTGGAAGATCGCAAAAAATTGAATACTGCGATTTCCGATGCAAATAGAAAGTTGGATTCAAAAGGCTTTTCCCATTCGTGGGGTGAGCATATGGATCAGGCCTTTGCGTTGCTTATGCGGCCCGAAGCAAGATCTCTTTTTGATCTTTCGTTAGAGCCTGCAAGTGTTAGGGATCAGTACGGTAGAACCCGTTTTGGCCAGTCTTGTTTACTTGCACGGCGTTTGGTGGAAAAAGGTATTCCGTTTGTCCAAGTCAATTGGAGTGATCATGTTGAAGCCGAGGAGGATTCAGGCGATGGCGGTTGGGATCATCATTACCGAAATTTCCAGATCATGATCGATCGGCATGGTCCATGGTTGGATCATTCGCTATCTGCGCTATTTGATGATTTGAAAAACAGGGGGTTGTTGGATTCTACTTTAGTGGTTGCAGTCGGCGAGTTTGGCCGTACGCCAAAGATTAATGATAAAGCAGGGCGCGATCATTGGGAGCATTGCTACAGTGCCTTGATTGCTGGGGGCGGAATAAAGCCGGGGATGGTGATTGGTACGAGTGATGCACGCGCGGAAAGGCCTTCAAGCAGGCCTTGCACTCCCGGCGATCTTGCTGCAACTATTCATCAAGCCATTGGCATAACCAGTGAACAATCGCAAATCCTTGGTATAACCGTGGATGGTGAGTCTATTGCGGAGTTGTTCTAATGCATTTCTTTGTTGCAATGATTTGTAGCATTGTTGGTGGGGCTGTTTATCAGCCTCAGGAAGCGCCTTCGCAATGGGTTAAAGTAACCAATGATGGCTCGTTTAAATCACATTTAGTTTGGTCCCCTGATGGGAAGAAGTTGTTGTTCACCCGGATTCATCAGGGGAAAATGGAGCTTTGTACTGTTAAAGCAGAGAAAAGCTCAGAGGTTGTTGCTCTGGTGGTTCCTTCGCCTAACACGCCTCACTTTGATGGCCATTGGTCAGCCGATGGTAAAAGCATTGTTTATGTTCACGATATTCTTCAAGGCACTGATGGTAAATTGCAGATCAACGAAGTTTTGGCGGATGGAACAGGCGCGAAGATATTGATACCGCATAAGGCTTTTGAAGAAAGTCCGCGCTATAGCCCGGATGGTAAATATCTTGCTTGGGTAAGCGCTCGGGATGGGAATCAGGAAATCTATTCCATGGAGTTGGCCAATCAAAAGGTGCAAAGACTTACGCAGGATCAGGGCTTTGATAATAATCCTAATTGGAAGCCTGATGAATCACGCATTGTTTTTGCGAGTTCCAGGTTTGGTAATTTTGAAATCTGTTCCATGAAAAAAGATGGAACGGCAGTTCTAAGATTGACCAATGATTCTGCAATGGATGTATGGCCTGTTTATTCGCCCGATGGCAAGGCTATTGCATTTACCTCAAATCGTACGGGAAGTTATAACATTTTTGTGATGAATGAAGATGGGTCTGGGGTTAGGAATATCACCAATAATAAATCAATCAATAACTTTGCTGCCTGGTCGCCTGATGGTAAAAGCATTGCCTTTATCTCAAACCTTCAAGGTTCGTACGAGGTATACATCAAATCCGTCTTGCAAGGTCGCGGGGTGGAATAAAGCATGCTTAAAAGCTGGTTCTAATGGAAAACCTAATAGCTTTTCATGGGGTTTTCTTTTGCCTATTCATTATTTAAATAAATCAGGTTAAGATAGTTCAAATGATTTGTGTCCCGCCTGTTTACTTATGGCTTGTTTACCACGGAAGTAACTCATGTTTTTCAAATGCTTTGATCACTTGCAGAAATTGATGTGCAGTCTTCTGTTTTTATTCATTGCAACCGGGGTTTCTTTTTCGCAGGAAAAACCGCTCGACTTTGCCCACGAAGTTGTCCCCATTCTTAAAAAACATTGTGTGGCATGCCATACCAACGGAACCTATAAGGCTGGCGTTTCTTTTGATACCAAGCAGGCGTTGATTCAAAGCAAGGCTGTAGTTTCCGGGGATAGTAAAAAAAGCGAATTGCACAAGAGAATAACATCGAAGGATACAACAGAAAGAATGCCTCCCAAAGGGCCCGCACTTGATGAAAAAGAAGTGCAAATTCTGGCCCGTTGGATTGATGCCAAGCTTCCTTGGGATGATAACTTCACCTTTAAGGCTGGTACTTATGTTGCACCGTTAAAATATCGGGAAGTAAAGATTCCCGCGGGGGCCGGCCATCCGATTGATCGTTTACTTGCGCCCTACTTCGCAAAGCAAAAAGACGGCAATCAGGCGCTGGTGACAGATGATGTTTTTTATCGCAGGGCATCGCTAGATATTGTTGGGCTATTGCCCCTGCCCGAAGAACTTGAAACATTTGTTGCAAATGCTGATCCACAAAAAAGAGAAAAACTGGTTGAGGCCCTTCTTTTGGATAAGCGTGCTTACACTGATCATTGGCTTTGTTTTTGGAATGATCTTTTGCGCAATGAATACAAAGGCACGGGGTACATTGATGGTGGGCGTAAGCAAATCACCTCTTGGCTTTACAATTCGATTTTAACGAACAAGCCCTATGATCAATTCGCGCAGGAATTAATCAAGCCTAATCCGGATTCCGAGGGTTTCATTAAGGGAATCAAATGGCGCGGGCGTGTGAATGCGAGTCAGGTCGCAGAGTTGCAGTTCTCACAAAATATCTCTCAGGTTTTCTTTGGCGTCAATATGAAGTGCGCTTCTTGTCATGATAGCTTCATCGATAATTGGAAACTTGACGATGCTTATTCCTTGGCTGCGATTATCTCGGATAAGCCCCTTGAGATTTTCAGGTGCGACAAACCTACCGGGAAGAATGCAGTTGCAGGATTTCTCTGGCCCGAGCTAGGTACCATTGATCCAAAACTTCCCAAAGATAAAAAGCTTGAGCAACTTGCTGCCCTTGTTACCCATCCTGATAATGGTCGGTTCTCGCGAACTATTGTAAACCGAATTTGGCAGAAGTTCATGGGGCGGGGCATTGTTCATCCTGTTGATATGATGGCAAATAAGCCGTGGAATGATGACCTTCTCGATTACCTTGCATCGTATTTTAAGGAAAACAAATACGATCTTAAGAAGTTGATTGGGCATATCACTTCATCGCGTGTTTATCAGTTGAAGGCTGCAACATTTGCTGAAGAGCCCGCAGCGGAAAACTTCGTTTTTAATGGCCCAATGCTTAAGCGGATGACCGCAGAGCAATTCATGGATGCCGTTTGGTTAGTAACAGGTACTGCGCCCGCAAAAGCAGATGCGCCATTGCCTAAGGATATTCCGCTTGCAACTGGTTCTGCCAAACGCAACTTCGTAAGGGCAGTATTGGTGCATTCCAATATGCTGATGCGAACCTTGGGCAGGCCCAATCGTGAGCAGGTGGTCACCACCCGTGCCGAATTGCTAACCACGCTAGAGGCGCTTGATCTTGCATCGGGTGCCATTTTTCACGACATCGTTAGTAGGGGTGGTAAGCAGATCTTTACAGAGCTTAAAGATAAAAACAAAGATGTGATCATTAAGAATGTTTACATGCGGTCTCTTGGAAGAAGTCCAGATGCTTCAGAACTTAGTGCTGCAGCAGGGCTTCTGGGTGAAAAACCAGATGCAGATTCCATCGCAGATTTACTATGGGTGATATTTTTACTTCCCGAATTTCAATTGATAAGTTGAGGTGCCAAATGAACAACAATAATCCAAACATGGGTAAAATTATGGAACGCAGACGATTTCTGGCGCAATTAGCCGGGGCAGGCATTACAACTTTGGGCATGAATGAGCCCAGTGCTTTTTCTGCTGAAAAAGTAGAGCAACCTAAAGCCACCGCTGATTGCTGCATTCTATTGTGGATGGGCGGGGGCATGGCTGGGCCCGAAACTTTTGATCCCAAACGCTATACCCCCTACGAGGTGGGCGTTCGGTCTGATTCCATTCTTTCCACCTTTCCCTCTATTCCAACCGTGGTGGATGGTGTTCGCATTTCACAAGGGTTGGAAAATGTCGCAAAGGTGATGGATCGGGGAACCATTGTTCGTTCTCATCGCATGCCCGACCTCGGTACCATTTTGCATTCTAGGCACCAATATCATTGGCATACAGGGTATGTACCACCTCAAACTGTTGCTGCACCCCACATCGGTGCGTGGATGGCGAAGGTGCTTGGCCAACGCAACCCTGCGATTCCTGCTTTTATCAACATCGGTCAAAAACTCGAAGGGCATGGCGAATCCGAAGAGCTAAAAGCCTTCACCACCGCTGGTTTCTTTGGTGGTGAATATGGCCCCTTTAATATCCCATTCCCGATGGAAGCTGCAAACTCCGTGAGGCCACCAAAAGGCATGACGCCACAACGCTTTGAAGCACGCATGGCTCGATGGCGTGAAATGGTTCAGCGCAGCCCCATTGGCGATAAAACCAGCGATTACCATCGTGATTCGATCGTGAGATCCATGGAAAATGCCTATAGGCTTTTAAGTTCACCCGAGCGCACGGCCTTCGAGCTCGAGCGCGAACCCAAGGAGGTTTACGATAATTACAACACGGGTAGGTTTGGCCAAGGCTGCCTGCTTGCAAGGCGACTTGCTGAGTCAGGCGCTCGATTTATTGAGGTTACTACCGAGTATGTTCCTTTCTTGCATTGGGACACTCATGAAAATGGCCATGCAACTTTAACGAATATGAAACAGCAGATCGATAGGCCGATAGCCCAGCTTGTTTTGGATCTTGAAAAACGAGGGATGCTGGATCGAACACTTGTTGTGCTTGCAACGGAATTCAGCAGAGACATGATGATCGAAGGCGTGCCTGGAAGTAATGCCTCGGATCAATCGCGAGCCAAGTCTGATGTGCTGAAGGAGCCCAAGCACTATGGCTTACACAGGCATTTTACAGGTTCATGTTCCGCTGTAATGTTTGGTGGTGGAGTGCGTAAGGGGCATGTGCATGGTGTTACCGCAGATGAAAGGCCATTGATAGTCACCAAAGATCCGGTATCAATTCCCGATATGCATGCGACAATTTTTACTGCGATGGGAATATCGCCCAAGACTGCTTTTGATATTGAGAAAAGGCCTTTCTATGCAACGGAAGATGGCAAGGGTAAATCTGTAGATGCGATTTTTCAAAAGTCTAGAAGTTAAATTGATAGTAATGAATGAGGGACTAAATTGCTGATTCCATTGGTCTTGATTGCTGCAACGCTTTTTAACTTTGAAGCCGAAAAAGTGTTTCAGGGGAAAAATCTGCAGCAATGGGTCAAAGAGTTAGATTCCGATCCCGAGGTTTCTCGGAAGATTGTCATCATCTCTGCGTTGGGGATGTTTGATTTTCAGGCACTTCCTGTTTTAGAAAAACTTGCGCTCAATTCGGATCAGGAAATTAGAACCAAATCTATTTCAACCTTGCAGCAGATGGGTAAAATTGCAGTCCCCACACTAGCTAAAATTTCAGCCAACGGTCCCAAAGGTGCGCGATTACTGGCTCTTACTGCGCTTGCAGGGTTGGGAGAAGATGCAGTCGTTGCACTTGCAGAACTTTGCATTCTTACCGAGCATTTTGATAAAGATACTAAGATTCGTGCCATCGCTGCTTTGGGAACGCTTGGCACCCAAGGTTATCCCTCTTTGCCATTCCTGATTGATTGTTTTCAGTCTCCGGAGCGCGATATTGCGGAACTCTCATTGCGTTCCATGGCGCAAGTTTGTGGGTGGGGTAATAACCAACCCGGTGGGGATTTGATCGAGGCATCGATGAAGCTAGCGCCTGCAAAGGGAGAGCCTGGAGTTTTGGTACTTGCTAAAATTTTAAAAAATAAAGATGCGGAAGTAAGAATAAGAGCTGCAGTATTATTGGGCGGAATGGGAGCCAAAGCAAGCAAGGCCATGCCTGCGCTTCAGGGAGCATTGCAGGATAAAAACGAAAAAGTGATTGATGCAGCGTTTGATGCAATTCTCAAGATCAAGCCTTAGAACTT
>CAJCCR010000129.1 GCA_903960945.1 uncultured Planctomycetaceae bacterium | reverse complement strand
TCTACTTTGGATTCCAATTCTTCTGTTGGCGACATTCAACAGCCTAATTGCTCAAGAAAATGCCAAGTCACGATGCTACTTGATTGGAAACTCGCTTACCTGGGATACTTCACCCAAGTTACTTAGTGGAGATGTTCAATGGCATGTGGATTGTGGAGTCCCTTTGCCCTTCATTTATGCCCACCCCGAAAAGCCATGTGTGAAAGAATCCACCCTTTGGCCAACTGCCCTTCGTGATAAACAATACGACTTCATCTCGGTGCAACCCCATTATGGTTCGACCCTTACCCAGGATGTTGAAACAATATCTGCATGGATGAAATTGCAACCCAAGGCAGTGTTTATCATTCATTCAGGTTGGGCATGGCATACCAAGCGTGCGGATGAATTTGCAAGTTATGCATCACCCGAACAAATGACTCATAGCCCAGTTTATATCCGTGCATTGATTGCAGAGTTACAAAAGCTTCATCCTGGGCGCGAATTACGACAGACCCTTGCCCAAAACCTGCTTGCCTCTATCGCAGAGGATATTTCAGCAAACAACGCCCCAATCAAAAATGTTGCAGAATTGTATCGCGATGATATTCACTTAACCCATAGCCATGGAAAATACCTTGCCCATAACGCAATGCGATTCGCAATGGGCCAACCCTTTTCCAAAGCGGGATTCGAAAAGCTGGACCCCGAGGTGAAGAAATATCTTGATAGCGTGCTGGCAAAGCTTGGCGCATCAGCTAGCGACAAAACCCTGCTCACCCAAATTCTTTCCATCGAGGAAAAGGTCGATCGCTCATCCTTGATCTCAAAGATTTCAGACTCAAATTTGAAAGTTAAACTTCAAATCCTGCTTCCTGAAATCGAACAAGCAGCAAAGTTGCGACGCAGCACTCTTTTGCTGGATGCAGAAATCAAGGAACTCGGAGGCAAACTAATCTGCACTCCTACCGGCCCCCAATGGCTTTACCTTGCTACCTCTGATACTGCCACCGAAATCTTTGATGTTCCCACAGCGATCGATCTCTACAACGGCAACAACCCACTCAAGGGCAAAGGCGGGAAAAACGAACGCGTTACCGATGATTGGCTCAAACGACTTTCAAGCATTTCCACCCTGCGCAAACTCGATCTCGCAAATTGTGCAATCCAAGGTGATGGCTTAAAACATATTTCCTCACTCAAGGGCCTTCGAGAACTCAACTTATCTTTAACCCCCGTAAATGATGGTGCGCTTAAACATCTTTCCGGCTTGACCGAACTACGAACCCTTGGCCTAGCCTCCACCCAGTGCACAGGCACCGGTTTCACTCATCTAAAGCCCCTTACCAAGCTTGAAAATGTCAACTTCCATTTCACATCTCTTAACGATGCTGGATTGCAAGCAATCTCCCAACTCCCGCTTTCAGGCAGGCTTTGGTTCGCTCATACCAAGTTCACCGATCAAGGGGCCACACATCTTAAAAACCTGACCCAACTAAAACGATGTGGCATTGGCAGTGCCGACAAGGCTAGCTCAGGCGAAGCCGTCGCTGCTCTATCAAATCTACCCCTAGAAGATCTGGCCTTGCTAGATAACCAAGCAAATGCTGTGGGTATTGCTCATGCAACCAAGATCGCAACATTAATTCGATTTGATGTTTCCCATGCCCCCACCGTTAAAGATGATTCGTTACTTCTAGTTGCCCAAATGCCCAAGCTGGAAGAATTTAAACTTGGCAGTGCATTGGTTACAGATGCAGGCATTCAAGCACTTGCAACTTCCAAGTCTTTGAAAAAAGTATCGCTGAGCGGTTGCAAGAGCATCACACCCGCTGGAGTCGAACAACTCCGCAAAGCCCGACCCAACCTCGTAGTGGAATCAAACTAAAGGAATTAACTTTCGTGAGTAGCGCAAATTGATTGGTTTTACTACGCACTATTACTTAGACTGTTGTTCATTGGAAGATTGAAATTTTACCCCCACCGGAACTTGATCCATGACTCAAACAAAATTCATTTGGCTTGCCACTCTTCTGCTCATCACCATTACGCCAAGCTTATACGCACAAAAAGCGCCCTACGATGTTTTTCCACCCGCAGAAGCCCCCTACTACCGTGTACGCTACGAAGCTTCCAACAATCCGGGCGAGCTTACCTTCCCCGTCAACTACACGATTTGGATTCCCAAAGACGTAAAGAATCTTCGTGGCGTGATTGTTCATCAACATGGTTGTGGCGAAGGGTCTTGCAAATCTGGCCTTACAGGCGCTTACGATCTTCATTGGCAGGCACTTGCAAAAAAACATGATTGTGCTCTGCTTGCGCCCTCCTACGAACAACCAGAAAAAGGGGATTGCCAAATGTGGTGCGATCCGCGTAATGGTTCAAGCGCATCGTTTCAAAAATGCCTGGTCGATCTGGGTGCAAAATCTGGGCATCCCGAATTGTCGAAATTGCCTTGGGCACTTTGGGGCCATAGCGGTGGTGGGCATTGGGCCGGCGGCATGGTGCTCATGCATCCCGAACGCGTTGCAGCAGCTTGGCTTCGTTCAGGCGTTCCACTTCTTAAAGCTAATGCAGAACGCTCTACCATCAAGGCCCATACACTTCCCGATGCAGCTTTAAAAGTTCCCGTCATGTGTAACCCTGGAACCAAAGAAGGCGTTACTGTTAAAGATTCTCGTTTCGGCGGAGTATGGGCTGCCAACGAAACCTTCTTCAATGAAGTTCGCTCCAAGGGTGGCCTAATTAGTGTTGCAGTTGATCCACTATCCAGCCACGAGTGTGGCAACCAGCGTTACCTCGCAATCCCATGGCTCGATGCTTGCTTAAGCGCCCGCCTGCCCAAGATCGCAACGGACCCACTTAATGCCATGCCCACCGATCAAGTATGGCTTGCCCCTATCACTGGCGGCGAAGCACAACCCATGGCAAAGTTTTCAGGCGAACCCCTAAAAGCTGCATGGTTACCAAACGAAGCAATTGCAAAGTCTTGGATGCAGTATGTGAAAGATACTTTGATAAGTGATTCCACTTTGCCACCTGCTCCAACAAATTTACAAGTGAAGGGCAATGATTTAACTTGGGAAGCAGAAGCTGACCTTGAAAGTGGACTTGCAAGTTTCATCATCGAGAGGGATGGGAAGTTTCTCGCAAACCTTCCAGAGACTGGGAAGAACCCCTTTGGCCGACCCATTTTCCAGAACCTGCAATACAGCGACACGCCCTCCCAACCGCTTGTCCCCATGAAATACACCGATACTAAAGCGGAGGCAGGCAAGAAACATACCTACCGTGTAATCACAGTAAACACCGCGGGCTTAAAATCAAAGCCCTCTGCTGATTCTAAATAATCAAAGGTTTAAGAAGCAGAAGCATTTGCCACGGAAGGAAGAACACATAATTCAGAGCCGGAAGCGTAAGCGACGGTTCTTTCTTGCGGAGGCGAACACAACTTTTTATTGCATATCTTTACAAGCCTGCAGCGCAAGCAAAGGTTCTTCAAATACATGTTTACTATTCACACATTATTCCTTCGCTTGCGCTTCAGGCTTGTAAGGCAAGAAATACCGTTAAGAGTCGGTTTCCAAATCCGCAGCTCATTGCGGACAAAGGAGTGCGGGCCCTTCGACAAGCTCAGGGACCGGGATTCTGTACGGTCAGTGAGCTTGCCGAACTGGCGGTTGATATCAAGTAAAAACTCTCGTTCATCTTATCCTTAGGTGCAAGATCTAAAGGTGCAAATGGAGGAGTTGCAGTGGGGCTTCCCCAGCGCAACTCCTCTGTCTTAAAACAAGCTGACCTAAATAAACAGAAAGTAAAAGGAAGCGACCCACCCAGCGCAGTGGGTGGGCTTAAAGGCAGAAAAAAGAAAAGGCAACGAAGGCGCAGGGCAAGCACCAGCGGATTAACATCCGCCGCTCAATAAAAAAAGGTAGGCTTGAGGGCAGTAAGAATAAGAATGGAACTCCGCATACGCGAAGTTGACGAAGGCAGCAGCGGGCTAACTGAAACCCGGGCTTGCGAAGCGAAGGGCCCTTTTCCCGGAGGGAAGAGGGTTGGGAGTTGGGGGAAGTAAAAGCAAAAATGTCGGTGTAAAAGCAACAAAGAGGAGGGTTGGGAGTTGGGGTAAGTAAAAAAAAGAAAAAAGAAAGTAAAAGAGTAAAAAAAGTAAAAGGAGAAAGTGACCGGGCCTAGTGTTATTTCTCTTCGAGAACTTTATCAAAGAGTTTGAAAGCTGCTTCTCGCATTTCCGGATTGAAGTCATGTCCGCCATCTGGGTGGAGCACTTTTAAATTCTCGGGCTTCTTATATAGCGAATAAATCTTGCCCG
>CAJCCR010000128.1 GCA_903960945.1 uncultured Planctomycetaceae bacterium | reverse complement strand
TCTGGCTTTCTTTTTACCCTGG
Source organism: uncultured Planctomycetaceae bacterium (assembly GCA_903960945.1). Taxonomy (GTDB): domain Bacteria; phylum Planctomycetota; class Planctomycetia; order Gemmatales; family Gemmataceae; genus UBA969. The sequence continues at coordinate 3,455 of CAJCCR010000128.1, read as the reverse complement.
GGCCAAAATTGGGGTCATTGGTTCAAATGGAGCTGGGAAAAGCTCCCTTCTTCGAATTATGGCTCTCCAAGACAAAGATTTTATAGGCTCTGTTCGTGCCGCCCCTAATGTTACCATCGGGCATGTCCCCCAAGAACCCCGCCTTAATGAATCCAAAGATGTTCTAGGAAACTTGGAAGAAGCTGTAGAGCCAATACGAAAATTATTAATCCGAAGTGAAGAACTTGGAATGAAATTTGGCGAAGATCTTTCACCAGAAGAAATGGAAAAAGTTCAGGCCCAATTTGATCGCGTTCAAGATGCAATTAATGCCGCTGACGCTTGGGATCTTGACCGCAAATTAGAAATGGCAATGGATGCCATGAGATTACCTCCCCCGGATGCTAAGATTTCCAAATTAAGCGGTGGCGAAAAACGAAGAGTTGCACTTTGTAAAACACTGCTTGAAAGCCCCGATATTCTTCTGCTTGATGAGCCAACTAATCACCTTGATGCCGAAGCCGTTGCTTGGCTTGAAAAAACCCTTAAAAATTACCCTGGAACAGTGGTATCGGTTACCCATGACCGGTACTTTTTAGATAATGTTGCTCAATGGATTTTGGAATTGGATCGTGGACAGGGGATTCCGTGGAAAGGGAATTATTCTTCTTGGTTGGAACAAAAAGAAGCGAGACTTGCCAGAGAAGAGAAGCAAGAAACAGCTAGGAAAAAAGCACTTGCAAGAGAACTCGAGTGGGCAAGAATGGCCCCTAAAGCTCGCATTGCTAAAAATAAAGCCCGCCTTAATGCTTACGAAAAACTGGCTAGTCAAGAGTATGAAGAACGAGAAGATGAACTTGTAATGCAGATTCCACCCGGACCTCACCTTGGTGATCTTGTGGTTCGTGCTGAAGGCGTTCGCAAAGGCTATGGCGATAATATCTTGGTCGAAGATCTTAATTTTAATCTTCCCAAGGGCGGGATTGTCGGAATCATCGGGCCCAACGGCGCCGGTAAAACCACCCTGTTCCGTATGATTGTTGGCGAAGAAAAACCAGACTCGGGTACCCTTCGCGTTGGGGAAACTGTTGTTCCTGCTTATGTTCAGCAAGGTCGCGATACCTTGGTAGATACAAATACAGTGTTCGAAGAAATTACAGGTGGCACAGATTATATCATGCTTGGTAAAACCAAGGTGGCTTCCCGTGGTTATGTTTCGCGATTTAATTTTAAAGGCCAGGATCAGCAACGGCGAGTTGGAGAATTATCAGGCGGGGAGCGCAACAGGGTTCACCTTGCAAAGCTTTTACGCAGTGGTGGAAATCTCTTGCTGCTTGATGAACCTACCAATGACTTGGATGTTGATACTTTGCGAGCACTTGAAGAGGCTCTTTTAAATTTTGGTGGTTGTGCCGTGGTCATCAGTCATGATCGCTGGTTCTTGGATAGAATTGCAACACATATCCTTGCTTTTGAAGGGGATTCAAAAGTGGTTTGGTGTGAAGGCAATTATCAGAATTATGAAACCCAGAGGCGTCAGCGTATGGGTGAAGATGCAGATAAACCAAAACGCTTTAAATATCGGAAGCTTTAATGCTTTCAGCGGTTATAAACTAATCCAAGGTTGGACCATTTTTCGGGCTTCGAGAAGTGGTTTGAAATTGGATTTCTTTCTTTTGCTTTTCTCGAACGACTTTATCAGATTTCACATCCGAAGTTTTATCGTCCTTAATTGAATCATTTGTGCGGAATCCGATTGCCATGATTATTATCATTAATAATCCAGAGGCGAGTCCTAGTTTGGTTTCTTTGCACATGATTGGTAATCTGTGATACGTGGAATAAAACTCAATGAATTATGCAATACAAAGCAAACTAGAAGTGGTTTGACTTGAGGGAATTACAATTATTAATCAGGTGTTCAAGTAAAATAGCCGTTAAAAGACTTTTAATCGTTAGGTTTGTTATTCTTTGACATCCCGCAAGTTGTTGTTATTTCGAAAATGGGGCCCCAATACATATCAAACTTTTTCGAGTTCGTACTAGCAAATGATCTTGGGAAACCGCTGGCGATGCTATTACTCCTTCCCCAATACTGTTTTTTGCTACTACTGTGAATGTTTTTGTAGCTTCCACGACCGTGCATACTCCCTCTAGATTAGTGAAGTAGATCTTTCCATTGCACGCAAGAGGGCTGGATTTGTAATCGCCGCCTATTCTTTCGTTCCAATAACTAGTGCCATTATTTGCGTCTAAACATTGTGCAAATCCGTTATCACTAATAATGAAAATAAGGCCGTTGGTGCCCACCGGGCAGCACGAATCTGGAGTGTTTTTAGTGTATTCCCAAGCTGCTTTTTCGTTGGTCGGTAGCCCTGAAGATTTATCTAAATTGATTGCAATCAATGGCCCTCGCATTCCTTGAGTTGCAAAAACTGTGTTTTGTTCAATGGTGGGGCCGGTTATTGTTCTGCCCCCGTTAAGGCCTTCTTTTTTCCAAAGTTGTTTGCCCGTATTAGGGTCGTATGCATCTAATTGATTTCCGCCCATTAGAATAATTTGAATCTGGTTTGCGGCCTTGTGGTAAATTGGTGTCGTGTATGAATCGCAAGATTCCGCCTTTGCAATCGTCTTACGCGGAGTTTTCCAAACTTCTTTACCGGTATTAAGGTCGTAAGCTATGAGAAAACTTTGTGCTTTTTCTCCTTCGAGATCCTCTAGAGAATCTTGCATGACTGTGCAAATGACTAAATTATCATGTATTAAAGGGCTGTTTGCATAACCCCACCAGATTGTAAAAACACCCTGATCTTTTTGGAGATTCTTTTTCCAAAGGATGGTCCCTTCGAAATTTGCACAAGCTAGATCGCCGTTACCAAATAGAAAGACCACTGCTTTTCCATCCGTTGCCGGAGAAGGGCTAGCAAGATTATGAAGTTTGTGGAATTTTTGTCTTCTTCGTTGGTCGCCAGGTTTCCCTCGAAGGGGATCACGAATGGCTTCACCGGTACTTAATTCTTTAGACCATAAATTCTTTCCTGTTTTGAAGTCGAATTTTAGCGCCACTAACTTTTCATTGTCTTGCGCAGTTATAAATACAGAATCACCCCAAATACAAGGGGAGCTGGCCCCATCTCCAGCAATGGGCGTTTTCCAAGCTACATTTTCTTTGTCGGACCATTTTGTGGGAAGTGATTTCGAAGAGGAAACTGAGTTCCCATTAGGGCCACGCCAAGAAGGCCAGGTGGTGTCGGACAATACGGTTCCACTTGTTACCACTGCAACAAGTAAAAGAATAAATACTTTGCCCAGATTTGCTTTAAACATGACAACCCTCGATTTTTACAATTAATCAAGAATAATCAAAAGTAAATAAATTAGAAATAAAAATGATAATGAAAAAAGATTTGATAAGGGTGAGTGAGGGGAATTGAACCCCCGACCTTCAGTGCCACAGACTGACGCTCTAACCAACT
>CAJCCR010000127.1 GCA_903960945.1 uncultured Planctomycetaceae bacterium | reverse complement strand
TGCAGACTTTGCAGGCCTGAATGGTTTGGTGGTTTCTTTGGGCAATACTGGTCCATCGGCGCCCTTATTCTTTCTTTTATTGCTGCTGGTATCTCAGAATTATTTTTCCGAAGGAACAAGCAAGCCATCGCTTTGCCTATTATGCTTTGTGGCGTATTGATTCCTTTGGCACCCCAGCTATCCTTCTGGTTTAAACAATTTTTAGTTGCCTATCCTGAACAGTTTTTCTTCATGAAGGCTTTTGCTGAATCTGCAATGAGGTTGCCAGGTGATTTTGCAGCTCAGGCATTCTTGTGGTTTTTAGCAGCATTGGTTTGGGGTTGGGTTGCAATGCAGAGGAACTCTTTTTACCTTATGTTGGCTTCCTGTCTGGGATTGGTTAGCGGATTTTGGTCGTTATGGGCCAGCCAAGGTTTTTCTATTTTCCAACATCCGCAAATGTGGCTTGTGCCTCCTGCAATATTCCTTCTTATTTTAGAATTTTCTTTACGCTCGAAACTGCACAAAAACCTTTCTCAATTCCTGCGCTATACCGCCCTTTGCTTCCTTTACGCTTCCTCCGCTTCGGATCTTTTGATCTTAGGCATTGGTTATTCTGTTTGGCTACCCATAGCCCTTGCATTTTGGAGTGTCATGGGGATTTTGGCAGGCATGGCTACACAAACCAAAGGGTTTCTTTATTTCGGGATGGCGTTTCTCCTAATGGATATTTTCTTCATGATATGGCATGCAGCGGTGGATAAAGAACAAACTTGGGTTTGGTGGATAGCAGTGATTATTTTGGGAAGCGCAATCTTGGCAATGTTCACCCTGTTTGAAAAGAAGAAAACAGAAGTGAAGAATCTGATGAACAAATTAAAGTCTTGGGACTAGATTAGCAAGCCGCCCAGTCTTCTTGCTATAAACTGCACTTTCAATTAGCTTTATGCTCGTATTTTAATAATTCAATGAATTTGCTAGACTCATTTTAGCCTAGGAAAGGCCATGGTGTTACACAAAGGAATGGTTACATGAATAGTTCAGGAATTCTTGTAGGTGTTTTTCTTTCAAGTATTTTGGGTTATGCAAATCCAGATCTTGAAGCATTAAAACAATATCAAAACCAACCCTTGATTAGTAAGTTAGCAACTCCTGTAAACACTTTTAATACCCTTTGTTTTGCAGCAGAAGCATACCCTGTAATTCCGGGTTTGATGAAAGAGGCTTCTTCCTGCCTAGAATTTGAACCGGGAACGATATCCCCTGATATTTTAAACAGTATGATTTTAGACCTTAATGATATTCTCGATGAGTTATCTGTTCCTTTGAGTGATTTTAACGCATTACCAGGTCAGGATCGGGTTGTTGTTTTTAAAGATGAAGCACTTAGCATTAGTTTAAAAAAATGCAATGACGGCCTTTGGCGCTTTGATAAGGATACCGTATCGCGAATCAAATCCATGCGCATTGTTTCTGCAAGCAGAACTCAAGCAAGAAAACTAATTGCTAATCAACTGAAATCTGGTTTGCACGACCCTAATAATACGATGAGTGAATTTATGATGCATGCTTGCAATAGTGATTTTATTTCAGCTACACATCATCTCGATCTTTCTGAATTTCCCCCAGACAAAATAAAAACTATGGGGGCGTTAATAGGTTGGAAACTTGCTGCGATCATTCAGCGTAAGGGTTATTTATTCACACAGGAAATTCCTGAAGATCCAAACGGGCCTAAATATATTTGGAACGCAAGTAGTAAAGGCATGATCGCTGTACAAAGGGCTTATGTACCTGGCGGGAAAGATGCGTGGCTTTTTACCAAGGATACGATTCGTGCGGTTGATTTGATGTATGAAGATATCAAAAATCAACCCATTGATATTCGTTATAAAATAATGGGTAAAATTGTACCCCCAGTTCCTGATAATTTTGACCCTGCACTTTTTCAGTTAAAATCGGGAAAACCTGATTCCGTACCACTAGAACTTTCTACCCCGCGTAAGCTACTTAGAAATTTTTACCTTGCGATCATGGTGGCTGAATTTGATATTCATCAGCAGAAGAATCTCAACAACTTCCTTGATTTAAGTATGCTTCCTGTCGAAGATTTGGAAAACCTCGGCCCTAAAAGAGCCGTCATGCTAGATGCTATCCTTCGAAAAATTAGTCCCGACTCGAATAACCTTTCAGATTCCTGGAGCAGTCCTACCCAAGTGATCAATGGCCCTCCGGGGTTCGAGCTTGGCATTCTCAGGCAGCATGATGGATGCTGGCGTTTTGGCCCTGAAACCGTTGCCAATATTCCCACTATGTTTTCAAAACTCTCATCTGAAGAGCAGGCAAAATATAATTACACCCACGATTTGGCTAATCCGCGTAACACTATTTTTTTCTTTTTAGCTGCTGTTAATTTCTTTAATGATCGCGAAGCTAGTCGGGCATTAGATCTTTCCGAAATTCCTGTTCCAGCCCGGCATGAGTTGGGCCCTGTGCTTGCATTCAAGTTAAAGTTTATTTTCGATAGGCTCAGCCAGGTTTATTTGCAAGAAATTCCCACTGATTCTAAGTTGGTTAGTTATGAACTTTATCGTGGGCCGTTGGGAAAGATTTTTATTTCTCCCATGGATAATGGTAAGGGGAAAATTGAATGGAAGTTTGATTCAAGTTCGGTGAGGCGCATTGAATCTATTTTTAATGCTGTTATTGATATGCCTGTACGACAAGATTTTATTAAATTAAATTTGGTCAGGCTAAAGGCTGATTTTTGGTCAGAACCTGGTATATGGTTTCGTTTGAATGTGCCTGCCAAGTATCATAAAACGTTTTTTGGGCTTTGTATCTATCAGTGGGCTGTGGGTTTTATTTTCACCATTCTCAGTTTGTTCGTTGCGATCTTTTCTACTTTTTTTGTTAAAATTGGAATTAATCATTTTGTTCCAAAATCAAGTGAGGGTGTTTTTAAGACAAGAATGAGGCGTAATTTTCGAGCGTTAAAAACTCTGATCTTTTTTACCCTTATCTACTCTTTTATTCCTTGGCTTGATCTTCCTAACAATATTGCCATTTTTATTTACACTATAGAACAAATTTTAATAACCCTTGTTGTTGCTTGGTTCTTCCTGCAATTGGTTGATACCATCGCCCTTATTTATGAAGTTTCTGAATCCATGATCAAATACAAGGGTGTCGCAGACATGCTCGTTCCTTTTATTAGCAGGAGCATAAAGCTTATAGTGATACTTACCGCCATCTCTCTTTTGATTAAGAATTTTGGTGAGGCAGAATCGCTGGGTAGATTCCTTGCGGGCCTGGGCATCCTTGGGATTGGTATTTCACTCGCTGCACAGGATTCTCTCAAGAATCTTTTTGGCACATTACTTCTCATTAGCGAAAAATCTTTTCGTGTCGGTGATAAAATCATTCTCGGCGATAAAGAAGGCACGGTCGAGCAATTAGGTTTTCGCGCTACCAAACTTCGTACTGCTGAAGATTCTCTTTTGTTAATACCCAATGCCAACCTTGCGACAGCCATCATCGATAATTATGGTTTTCGCAAGCAACGAAGGTTGCGCCTGGTATTTGGTATTGATCTTCATACCGAGGTCGAAAAAATAGGTTTGTTGCATGTTAAATTGTTGGAGAAGCTCGTTGTAACTCACAGAGTGATTGCCAGCAAGACGACGATTTCGTTTTTGAAAATTGGTGAGAATGGACTAGAGTTTGAGATATCAGCTTTTGCAGATATTCAAAATGATGAGCAGGAGAGAAGGCTTAAAGAGACGATTTTGGAAATCGTTTTGAACTTTGCATTGGAGATGGGAATAAAGACGACAAATCTTAAAAAGTAAAAGTTGCAATCGTTGTTGAGCAATAAAAAAAGCTTCAAGAAAGCGTATGCCTTCCTGAAGCTTTTATATTTAGAGAAGAAATTAATCTCTTAGCTTGATGGATACATACTTGGTTTCCAAGTAGGATTCCATGCCTTCCTGAGCTAGTTCCCTGCCCAATCCGCTTTCCTTCATGCCACCAAATGGGCATTGGGGCGTTGCTGGCACTGGGTCGTTGATACCGATGATTCCTGCCTCCAACCCTTCCGCCATTTTCAGCGAAGTGGTTAGGTCATTGGTGAAAACATAGGCAGCAAGGCCATAGGGCGTATTGTTTGCAGCGGCAATAACATCTTCGACTTTATCGAATTCGATGATTGGCATTACAGGAGCAAAAGGTTCTTCGGTAAGGATTCTGCAATTGGGATTAAGGCCAGATATCACGGTAGGTTCGAAGAAGTAACCTTTTTCGAATTTGTCGGATTTCTTGCCACCGGTAAGTACTTGACCGCCCTTGCCCTTGGCATCGTCAATGAGGCCTTGGGTATGTAACAACGCTTTTTTCTCGAACATTGGGCCGACTTCGATTCCTGCATCGAGGCCATTGCCCATTTTCAAAGCCTTGGCAAACTCCACCGCGGCTTCCGTGAATTTCTTCTGGATATCCTTGTGTACAAAGAACCTGCTGGGCGAGATGCAAACCTGCCCGTTGTTGCGGAACTTTCCTGCAACCGCAAGCTTTGCGCTAACTTCCGGATCGGAATCTGGGAAGACAATGAATGGGGCATGTCCACCGAGTTCCATGCTTATTCTTTTCACCTGATCTGCGGATGCCCGGATGAGTTGTTTGCCCACTTCGGTTGACCCTGTGAAGCTGATTTTTCTGCAAATGCGATTTTGCATGAACTCATCAGCCATTTCTTGGCCGGGGCCGATCACTAGGTTGGCAACACCTGCAGGAAGGCCTGCCTCGATCATGCATTCGAAAATCACGATCAATGATCTTGGAGTTTGGCTTGCGGGCCTGCTAACTACGGTGCAACCAACTGCAAGGGCGGGTGCCAATTTGCGGATCGCGAGTGTGATGGGGAAATTCCAAGGGCTGATTGCTCCAACTACGCCCACGGGGTGCTTGAGGGTGATGTGCCTTTTGCCAGGCACCGAGTTCGGGATAACTTGGCCGTAAGCTCGTTTACCTTCTTCTGCAAACCATTCGAATGTATCTGCAGAGTGCATTACTTCTGCCTTGGCTTCGACAACGGGTTTGCCTTGTTCCATAGTCATAACGCGAGCGATTGCATCAGCGCGTTCGCGCATAAGGTCAGCGGTTTTTTTAAGAATTTTCGCTCTATCCCATGAGGTGAGTTTTTGCCAGCCTGGCATGGCCTTGGCAGCGGCTTCCAACGCCAGCTTGGTTTCTGCCCTGCTGCCATAGGCAACTTCCCAAAGTACTTCTTCGGTTGCAGGATTGATGACTGCATGGGTTTTGCCATCTAGGGCATCGCACCATTTGCCATCAATGTAAAGTTTCGTCTGAATGGATGTAGCAGTCGTCATGAATCAACCTCAATCGTTAAAAAAGTGGAACAGTTGGTATTGTAGTAAAACAAAATCAAGCGCTTGGAAGATCAAGAACTTTGCGCATACGGGCAACGATGTCGGTGAGTTCTTTTTCGCCCCCGCCACCGACTTCGGAAGTGGCCCAGCCATCATAGCCAATTTCGCCCAGGGCCTTTAAAACTTCGGGCCAGTTTTCATCGCCTTCGCCTATGGCGCACCATTGCTTGGTATTGCTATAACCTTTGAAGTCGAATTTGACCATTCTTTTGTCAAGCTTGCGGATCCAGTCAGCGCTGCTAACGCCAAACTTTACCATGTTAGAGCAATCAAAATAAGCAGCGACAAATGGGCTTTTGAAGTCATCGATGTATTGCACAAGTTGTTCGGGTTTAGTGATGAAGTTGTTCCATACAGTTTCGATGCAAATCTTGACGCCTAGTTTTTCTGCGGTGGGCAGAGCTTTCTTCACTTCGATCTGGGATCGTTCATAGCATTGTTCGTAGGTTGCATCTTTGTTTACAACACCCGGAACTAAAAGTAGGGTATCTGCACCAAAGAACTTAGCATCTTCAATGCCTGAAATCAGAGCCTTAAGACCTTTGGCTCGAATGGCTTCATCGGGCGAGGAAAGAGTATCGCGCCAGTGCACCGAATCAATCACACCATGGATTTTAACGCCTGTCTGTTCTGCAGCCTTTTTGGCTGCTTCTTTGTTCAAGCCACTGGGGCTGTCGACTTCAACACCTTCAATCCCGAGTTTTTTTGCAAGGGTAAGTTTTTCGAGCGGGGTAGTGCCTGCTTTGATCATGCCATACTTAACTGCCAATCGAAGTACGGGCTTCTTGGCTGGTGCGAGGCTGGAGTTAAGAGCCATCACTGAATTTCCCAAGGTTAAAGATGCGCTTGTTACTAGGGTGTTTTTTACAAAGTTTCTGCGATCCATGGTTTGCTCCTTTTTTGGAATTCATCTCGAAAGTAAAGATTAATCGTTTAAATGGTCGCTGCACAGAAAAAACTACCCGAGTCTTCCTTCTATAACGGATCTAAGGGTTTGGGCCTTGTTGAATGATCTCTATAGTAACTCTCTGTATTGTAATCACCGCTAAAATACAGTGAAGTTAAGTTGTCATTCAAAATCCACAGGAATAACACAATCATGAGACACCTTCCTTTTCTTGGTTTGATGGCTGCACCCTTCACCCCCTTGAATGAAAAGGGTGATCTCAATCTGGATATGGTTCCGGTTCAGGCCAACCATCTTTTAAAAAATGGTGTTAAAGGCGTTTTTGTCGCGGGTACGACGGGCGAATGCCAGTCGCTGACTCTTCAAGAAAGAATGCAGCTTGCGCAGGCTTGGTCGGTTGCTGCAAAAGGCAAGCTTACCTTCATGATTCATGTTGGTCATAATAGCGCCCGCGAAGCGCGAGAGCTTGCAAAGCATGCGAAATCTGTTGGGGCAGATGCCATATCTTCTGCAGCACCTTGTTTTTTCAAGCCAGCGGCTCCTGCGGATCTGGTTGAGTTCCAAGCAGAGGTTGCAAGTGCAGCTCCTGAGCTTCCCTTTTATCATTATCATATCCCGCTTTTCACGGGGGTGAATGGGCCGGTAGCTCCCTTCCTAAGAATGGCGAGTAAGAAAATCCCCAATCTTGTAGGCGTTAAGTATTCGCATTCTGATCTTTCGGATCTTCTTGAATGCACGATTTTAGATAATGGTAGATTCGAAGTTTTATTTGGTTGCGATGAAATGTTGCTGGGTGCAATTGCGATGGGGGTTCGTGGCGCAGTAGGAAGCACCTACAATTTTGCTGCTCCTATTTATCTTGAAATGATGGAGGCCTTTGAAAAAGGAGATGTAGAAAAAACCAGATTGCTGCAGGAAAAGAGTGTTGCGATTGTTCGGTTGATTCAAGAGTTCGGTGGCATACCCGGTGGCAAAGCTTTGATGGGCGCTTTAGGGGTTGAGTGTGGGCCGGTTCGCCCGCCCCTTCACAAATTAACCAAGGATGAAATTCAAACACTTCGCGATAAATTCATGGTGCTGAGTTCTATCAGCAAATTATCTAATCCCCATGCTGTGTGATGGTTGGAATTATTGCACGGGTGAAACTAGTGTTATGCAAATAATTCGCGGGTCAATTGTTCTGGTGTGGTTGGCTTGCATAACCCTGCTGCAAATTCTTCCCGCGAGCGTTCTTGGTCCTGCGCCATAGCTTCTTCAGATTCTTGTGCTAACTTTTGCTTTAAGATTACTATCAATTTTTTTTGTTCATCTTTGGATAAGTGGTCCGCAGCTTCTAGCACTTGTTGAAATGGTAAATTAAGGCTCATAATTATTCCTTCCTCGAAAGATTCACTACCGTAGAGTAGCATATTTTAGGGGATTACCCAAGGGCGCTCTTGTGAAGGCCTTAAAATCAGATCCTTCAACTTGAATATGCAAGCCAATCCTTCGATTTCCCCCTATTTGCTGGATAATTATCATTGCAAGGGGTATCATTAATATTATGTAAGTTCCTTCTTTTCATGGGGATGGCATGCCTTCCGTTTTAATCCTTTACTTAGTGGCCACTCTGGGTGCTGAAACCGTCAAAGTTGATTTCAACCGCGATATTCAGCCGATTTTCAAAGAGCATTGTTATAAATGCCATGGTGAAACCAGCAGTAAAAATGGCCTAAGGCTTGATCGTAAAGCTGATGCCCTTAAGGGTGGTGATTCAGGCAAAGTGATCATCGCAGGAAAAGCAGATACAAGTATTCTCTTTCGCAATATTAGCTCGCTCGAAAATGCAATCATGATGCCTCCCAAGGGGCCAAGGCTTTCATCGCAACAATTAGATCTCATTAAGAACTGGATCAATCAAGGGGCTTCATGGCCTGATGATGGTTCTGAAAAGTCGAACGTACTTTCTTGGTGGTCGCTTCAGCCGATGAAAGTTATTCCTCCTCCGCAGGCTAAATCTCAATGGGTCAAAAACCCGATTGATTCCTTCGTTTGGAACAAGTTGCAGCAGAAGGAATTAAGCCCTTCCAAAGAAGCTTCCAAGATTACACTTTTGCGCAGGGTTTATTTTGATGTCACTGGTCTTCCTCCCGAACCCGAAGAAATTGAAAATTTCCTCAACGACAAATCGCCCGATGCTTATGAAAAGCTGGTCGATCGATTGCTTGCTTCTCCACAGTATGGGGAACGCTGGGCTCGCCATTGGCTTGATGCTGTTCACTTCGGCGAAACCCATGGCTACGACAAAGATAAGCTAAGGCTGAATGCCTGGCCCTACCGGGATTACGTGATTCGTTCGTTGAATGCAGATAAACCATATGGCAGGTTTGTTTCAGAGCAACTAGCGGGTGATATGCTTTTCCCTGGCACTCCCGAGGGAATCGAAGCTTTGGGTTTTATTGCATCGGGCCCTTGGGATTACATCGGTCATGCTGAAGTGCCCGAGAGCAAAATCGATGGCAGGGTTGCGCGCCATCTCGATCGTGATGATATGGTTGCCAATACCGCCAACACTTTTCTGAGCATGACGGTTCAGTGTGCGCAGTGCCATAACCATAAGTTTGATCCTATTCTGCAGACCGATTATTACGGCATGCAGGCGGTGTTTGCAGCGCTTGATCGTGCGGATAAGCCCTACCATGCGGATGCTGCAATAGCATTGCAGTTTGAATCATTAAAACAGAAAATCAAAGTTCAAGAAGCAGCGATGCAGGCATTCGAAGCAAAGATGCCTGGTAGAAAAGAACTCGCAGAAATTGATTCTCGCATTGTTCAATTGCAAAAAGCACCTGTTGGAAAGAACCCTGCGTTTGGTTACCACAGTGGTATTAGCCTCAAGCAATCAGCAGCCAAGTGGATTCAGATCGAACTTCCCCAATCTCAGATCATCGATAAGGTTGTGTTGCATGCTTGTCATGATGAGTTCAATAACATTGGTGCTGGGTTTGGTTTTCCTGTTCGCTATCAGGTGCAAATTAGTGATGAAGCAACATTCAAAGCCCCTGAAATCTTGAGTCTAAAAACTAGTGAGCAAGATCAGCTTAATCCTGGATTGATACCTGTCGCTATTAGTATTGGGATGAAAAAAGCAAAGTATATTAGAGTCGTTGCTACTAAACTCGCAGCCAGACAAAACGATTATATTCTTGCGCTTGCTGAAGTAGAGGTGCTTGATGCTGCGGGTAAAAATCTTGCCCTGAATGCTCCGGTTGCCAGTCTCGATTCTACCGAAGCACCCATTCGCTGGGCTAAAAAGAACCTCACTGATGGTATCTGGTTCCAAGGTGCTGATACTAGCAATAAAGAAACTGCAGCACTGCAAGAGCAAAAGAATAAGTTGATTGCGACACTTGTACCTGAAGCCGACAGGCTGGCACTTCAAAATATAAAATTTCAAGTTTCTGAATTGAAGGCACAGCTTGCAAAAATGCCCCAGCCTAAAATGGTTTTCGCTGGAACGGTTCATACAGGAGGTGGCGCTTTTTCTGGTACGGGCGCAACGGGGGGCAAGCCTCGAACCATTCATTTACTGCAGCGGGGCAATATCGAAAAACCACTCGATGTTGTTTCCCCCAGAGCGATTACTGCTCTCCTTCATTCTCCGGGAATGTTTTCCATTCCAGAAAATGAACCCGAAGGTTTGCGCAGGGTTGCTCTTGCCAACTGGATTACTCATGATGCAAATCCGCTTGTTTGGCGATCCATTGTGAATAGGGTTTGGCGCTGGCATTTTGGCAGAGGCATTGTTGATACCCCCAATGATTTCGGAAAGATGGGCAAAGAACCTTCACACCCTGAACTTCTTGATTGGCTTGCAACCGACTTTCGCGATAATGGTCAATCCCTTAAACGCCTGCATCGATTGATATTAACCAGCGCAACCTATCAGCAATCTTCCGCTACTAACTCTGATAGTGCTGCCAAGGATTCCGACAATGTTTATTACTGGCGCATGAATCGCAAGAAGCTCGAGGCTGAAGCTATTCGTGATTCTGTCTTGAAGGTTTCGGGCAAACTTGATGAAGCGATGTTTGGACCTAGCTTCCAAGATTTTGTCATCGAAAAACCGGAGCACTCGCCACATTATCAATATCACCTTCATAACCCTGAAGATGCTAAATCATTTCGTAGAGCCGTTTATCGCTTTCTTGTTCGATCTCAGCAACAGCCCTTCATGACTACCCTTGATTGCGCAGATCCATCTTTGTTGGTGGATAAACGCAATGAAAGCCTTTCCGCTTTGCAGGCACTCGTGCTATTGAATAATGGTTTCATGCTGGTGCAATCCAAGGAGTTTGCAAAAAGATTAGAGCGTGATTTTCCCACACAGCAACAAGTTGAAAATGCTTTTCTGATTGCTCTTGGGCGCAGACCCACCCAATCTGAACTTGAATCTTTGACCGCCTTGGCAGCTCAATATTCTCT
>CAJCCR010000126.1 GCA_903960945.1 uncultured Planctomycetaceae bacterium | reverse complement strand
CCGTGTAATTCCGTGTTCATCCGTGGCAAATGCATTTTCTTTGCTTACCGTCGCTAACGCTTCCGGCTCTGATTTTCCTTCTTATTCCGTGTAATTCCGTGTTCATCCGTGGCAAATGCTTATCTTTGCCTACCGTCGCTAACGCTTCGGGCTCTGATTTAATTCATTTCCGTGTTCATCCGTGGCAAATGCATTTTCTTTGCTTACCGTGATTCTTCTATAGTCTTTATCTAAAAACCGTTATGCTAATTATTCCTTTAAAAATGCATTTAATTTCCCTTAGGAGTTTCAGAATGTATTGCAAAACTAAGCCCTTATTTACCACTCTTGTAATGCTCTTGGTCTCGGTTTTTACACCTAACTACATCGTTGGTGCAGAGAAAACCTTTCGTGCGGGTGCTGCAACTTCGGATATCACTTCGCCCTTAGGCAGTAAAATTATCGGCGGCTTTGTGCCCTTCCCCTCTACCCGAGTGCATGATCAACTTCATGCCCGTTGCTTGGTGCTGGATGATGGCAAAACGAAATTAGCGATTGTAGTTTTAGACCTTTTAGGCATTGCGAAGCATGTTAGTGATGAAGCGCGAATCATCATTGAAAAGGAAACAGGAATACCCGCAGCGAATGTTTTGATTTCTGCAACCCATACACATTCTGCCGCCAGTGTATTAGGGCAGAACCCACGATCCATTAAGCAAACCTTGGATGAATATCAAAAGCTGGTGGTACGCAGAATTGCAGATGGGGTAAAAAAAGCAAACGATCAATTACGGGTAAGTGAGATTGCATTTGGAAATGTTGAAGCCCCTGAGCATGTGTTTAATCGCAGATGGTTTTTAAAAGAAGGGAAAATGCCCTTGAACCCCTTTGGGAAATTAGACCGTGTAAAAATGAATCCAGGCGCAGGCAACCCTGATTTAATTGAACCCGCTGGACCTACTGATCCCACTGCTTCGTTTATTTCCGTCCGTGAACCCAATGGCAAACCCATTGCCTTGTTCTCCTCTTATTCGCTTCATTATGTTGGTGGCGTGGATAATGGGGATATATCCTCTGATTATTACGGTTTGTATTGTGAAAAACTTAAAGAACTTCTCAGCCCACAAAACAATTCCTTTGTTGCATTGATGGCCAATGGTACCAGTGGCGATATCAACAACATTAATTTTAAAACCCCACGCGGCAGACAAAAACCCTATGAGCAAATGACCATTGTCGCAAACGACCTTGCAACCAAGGTGGCTGATTCCGTGGCCAAGTTGAAGTATGAATCTTATGTATCACTTGGCGCACGCTTTCGCGAGCCACTTATCGGCCTTCGAAGGCCCGATTCTGCCGATATGGAATGGGTTAAGCAAACGCTTGCAGACCCAACTAAAGACCCTGCCAAGGGGAATCTCTCAGCAATATATGCGCAGCGAATTTCCACCATGGCAGAGTATCCTGAAAAATTGAAGATGCCCTTGCAGGTGTTAAGGATTGGCGATCGATCGATTGCCACCATGCCTTGCGAAGTGTTTTGCGAAATCGGATTGGAATACAAAAAGAAAAGCCTGATCCAAGGGGGCTGGTTGGTTTCATTGGCGCATGGCTATTATGGTTATTTACCTACACCTAGGCATCATGAACTGGGTGGTTATGAAACCTGGATGGGAACCAATCGTTTGGAAAAGAATGCATCCGATAAAATGCTTGCGGAGTTATTGGAAATGACTGCGGAACTGAAGCCTGTGGTGAAGTAAGTTCGTTTATTGTTATTCTTTTTTAGTGTTTGCGCGCCAAGTGTTTCTGCATTCAAAAGGGTGATCAGTAAGCAAGGCATTGATGCCAGCATCTTTGCCTAGTTGCCAATTTTTTGGTTCCTTCCCTGCCACCAGCATGCCTACCAAGAAGACTTTCTTTCCCCGGTTATGGATCTTTTTCACTTCTTCTGCGGTTGGAATAAAGCGCACATAAACCCAGTCAGAATGATTGTCGTTGAGGGCGGGTTCGAGGTTTTCTAATTTGTTAGCAAGCATTGCAACATGTGCGCTGGCATCTGCAAGTTTTAGCTTCTTACGAACTTCTAGATCGCTTATGGCTAAGCCTATGAACACCAGTTGGGGCAGCACTTGATGTTTATTCGCTAGATCAACGATTTCTTTTTCAATGGTGGTATCGGTAATTTTAAGATCAACTGCAACCATAGTGTTTTTGTTGCCTGATGTTTTTAGAAGAATGAAAAACTCTTCGAGCGTAGGAACTTTTTCATCTTTGAATGTTGGGTGAAACCAAGTCCCAGCATCAAGATTTTTTAATTCTTGAAGGGTGACGTCAGATACATTTCCTTTGCCATTGGTTGTGCGATTTAGGGTGTCGTCATGAAGGATGACAAGAGTGCCATCTTTGGTTCGCCTGACATCGAGTTCAATACCTATCTGAAGTTTGATGCAGGTGGAAAAACCAGTAAGGGTGTTTTCTGGAGCCTCATGCATCAGGCCACGATGGCCAATGATTTTTGGCCCAGAAACTGTTGGTTGGGCAAAAGAATGTGGCACATTAATGCCCATGAAAAATATCATGAGAATCAACGTGATGATGGCGGATGATTTCATAATAAGCACCTTTTTTCAGGGGAGAGCAGTTTTATTTCCAGGCCTTGCGAAGTAGGTTGATGAAGTTGCCCGCCATGATTCCTTCGATATCGGGTTTTGAATATCCCCTGCGATCCAGTAATCCCGGAATGGTTTGCAAATCTGCAATGGTGTCGAGATCCATGGGTGTTTGCTCATTACCAAACCCGCCATCGAGATCGGTTCCAATACCAACATGTTTTGCATTTCCAGCAATTTGGCAGATATGGTCAATATGATCGCAGATGCGTTCGATCTTCAATTGGAAATCAGAAGGTTTGCTTTTGAGATGAACCCAACCAGGCACCATCATAATGGCATCAAAAGCCATGCCTAAAACGCCGCCCCGTTCAACGATTGCCTTGATCTGATCATCCGCAAATTGGCGGTTCCAAGGCGCAAGCACCCTGCAGTTTTGATGGCTCGCCCAGACAGGCCCATGATAAATATCCATGGCATCCCAGAAGCAAGCATCATTTAAATGGGTTGCATCTAGGATGATACCTAGGCGTTGCATTTCCTTGAGAAGGTCTTTGCCCGCGGCTGGAAGAGAACCCTCGGCATCGGTGCCATGGGCGTATCTGCCTGGGCCGTAGTGGGCGGGCCCCAAGGCTCGAAGCCCGTCTGCGTAGCTTCGTTCGAGGTGTTTTAGCGTGATGATGGAATCAGCTCCCTCGAGGCTAAGAATATAGCCGATGGGAAGGTGGCTTGCCTTTTTAAGCGATTCCTGAGTGTAGGGCTGGGTCCCATTCGAGATGCTGAAATTCTTCCATAAATCGAGATGGTTGTTGAGTTGTGCAAGGTTACGGATTTGTACGAGTTCGCCCGCTTCTTCCATGGCCCGGTACCATGCGAGCTGGCCTTGAGTTTGAGCCCAGGCTTGTTCGGGGGAATTCCAACCGGGGAGTTTGTGGAAGTAAGTGGAATAGCGGCCAATCTGGGTTGCAACGCATAGCCCTATGTGCCCTTTGCGCATTTCTGGGAAGCTTACAGTGTTGTTGCCCCGGTCGACTTTATCCTTCATGGTGTATTCCCACCTGCGGATTTTTTCGATGGACCAGCGCAGATCGCGATTCCATTCGAGGGCGTTCATGCTGAGATCGAGATGTACATCGAAGGTGAATACAGGTTGGCTCATTTTAAATTCTCGCTGGAAGGTTTAACTTTTAAGGTATGAATGCCAAATTCTAGGTTACTATAAAAATCATGGGATTAGTAATAACTTTTTGATCGTACGTTGTATTTTTCTTGGTGTTGGGTAGATGCCTTTGCTTTGTTGATTACTTTTATTTTAAGTTGTTAGCATGGGTAAGATTCCTTCGTTAGAATAATTACAACATCCAGGGTTTGTTATTTTTTATTAAGGGTCGACAATGAAAACCTTTAGAGTTATTCCAGTTTCTTTTTTGCTTTTATTGATCGTAGATCTATTTGCTTTTGAACTTTACGCCCAAGCTGCCAAGGTTGATCCCGGCATTCTTACAGTTGATCGGATTTTTAACTCTAAAGAATTTGAACTTGAAAGTGCGCCAGCAACCAGATGGCGTAAAAATGGTGCAGTGAGCATTTCGCTAGAATCTGGTGACAAAGGTCAGAAGCTTGTCTCCCATGATTTGAATTCAGGTGTTCAGGAAACCCTTGTGCCCGAGCACTGGTTGATTCCTGCTGGGGAAACCAAGCCTCTTAATGTTGAAGATTATGAGTTCTCGGATAATGGATCCAAGTTGCTGATTTACACTAATAGCAAGAAAGTATGGCGGGTTAATTCCCGTGGCGATTATTGGGTGCTTGATCTTTCCAATCGGGAACTGAAAAAATTGGGGGGCGATTTTTTGCCTTCTACACTCATGTTTGCAACCTTCTCACCCGATGGTAAACGCGTTTGCTTTGTTCATAAAAACAACTTGTATGCTCAAGACCTTATCGATTTTAATGTCACACCTCTTACCACTAATGGCACTGCAAAATTAATCAATGGCACTTTTGATTGGGTTTATGAAGAAGAATTGGGATTGAGAAAAGGCTTTCGTTGGAGCCCTGATAGTAACTCTGTGGCGTATTGGCAAATCGATACCGAAGGCGTTAAAGATTTTCTTATCACCAGTAGTTTGGATGGCCCCTATGCAAAGTTGCTTACTTTTGGTTATCCGAAAACTGGCGAGAAAAACCCTGCAGCGAAGATAGGCGTTGTCAGCGCAAAGGGTGGCGAAACAACCTTCCTGCAAATTCCTGGTGACTCCCGCGATCATTACCTTGCAAAGATGGACTGGGTGGAAAACAGCATTGTGCTGCAGCAGTTTAATCGATTGCAAAACAAAAACACGGTGATGATTGCAGATCCCAAGACTGGTAAGTGCAACACCATTATGATCGAGACAGATAAGGCTTGGGTAGAAAACGATAATGAACTTCTTTGGATTAATAAGAACCAGAATTTTATTTGGCTGAGTGAACGCGATGGCTGGTGCCATGCTTATCTGGTTTCCCGTAGTGGCGATAAAATAACCCAGATCACCAAAGGCGATTTTGATGTGATCCATATCGAAGCTGTTGATGAAAAGAACGGCTGGCTCTACTATTTGGCTTCGCCTGATAACCCTACGCAAAGATATCTTTACCGGGTTTCCCTTAATGGTGGAGATCCTGAGTTGGTTAGCCCTAAGGATATGAAAGGTACGCATGCTTATTCTCTTTCGCCTGATGCAACTCATGCGGTTCATCGGTTTTCCAATTTCAATACACCACCTTCCGCCAGTCTGATTCATCTTGCTGATCATAAGGTGATCAAGACTTATACGGAAAACGCAGCCTTTAAGAAGAAGCTTGAAACGATCAAGAAGGTGGGCACGGAGTTCTTTAGAGTTAAGGTTGATCAAGGTGTTGAATTGGATGGCTGGTGCATCAAACCACCCGAGTTCGATCCTGCTAAAAAACATCCTGTTTTGTTTTATGTTTATGGCGAACCTGCAGGGCAAACCGTGCTTGATCGCTGGGATGGGAAACGTTTTTTATGGCATGCAATGCTTGCCCAAAATGGGTATTTGGTTATGAGCATTGATAACCGGGGTACGCCAGCGCCTAGGGGAAGGGATTGGCGCAAAAGTGTTTACAGGCAGGTTGGAATCCTTGCATCATCTGATCAGGCTAATGCTGTCAAAGAACTTTTGAAAACGCATTCCTACATGGATGCTTCTAGAATTGCGATCTGGGGCTGGAGTGGTGGTGGGTCGATGACTCTCAATGCTCTTTTCCGCCATCCTGATCTTTATAAAACTGGTATGTCGATTGCGCCTGTGCCTAATCAACGCCATTACGATACTATTTATCAAGAACGCTACATGGGCTTGCCCGCAGATAATCCAGAGGGTTATAAAAATGGTTCGCCCATTAATTTTGCGCATCAGTTGAAAGGCAAGCTGCTTCTTGTCCATGGCACTGGTGATGACAATTGCCATTACCTTGGAATGGAAACACTTATTGATGAACTAATTAGCCATAACAAACAATTCACCATGCTCGCTTACCCTAATCGAAGCCATAGCATTAATGAAGGAAAGAACACCACGAGGCATCTTTACGATTTGCTGACTAAGTATTTGTTTAATAATAATTAGTAATGGAAGTTAAGCGGTAAGTGTTTTACTATTTTGTATTACTGATATTTAATTTTTTTTAAGAGTGACCTTCATGAAAATCAAGCGTATTCGGGCTTACCAAGTCGATCTTCCTCTTGTTGAAGGCAGTTATAAATGGTCGGGTGGTAAATCCGTCTCTGTTTTTGATTCGACCGTGGTTGAAATCGAAACCAACACAGGTGTTATAGGCTATGGCGAAGTATGCCCGCTTGGGCCCTTCTATCTTCCAGCTTATGCCAACGGCGTGCGCGCTGGTATCGTTGAACTAGGCAGACATTTGATTGGTGAAAATCCAATTGAATTGCAAAAGTTAAATCGCCTAATGGATGCCGCGCTTAAAGGCCATGCCTATGTGAAATCGGGCATTGATATGGCTTGTTGGGATATCCTTGGCAAGGTTACTAACCAACCTGTTTGCACTTTGATGGGTGGAAGATATGGGGATAGCGTTAGCTTGTATCGGGCTATTTCCCAGGAAGCTCCGGAAGCGATGGCCAATAAAGTTGCGGGATATCGGGCAGAAGGTTACAAGCGTTTTCAGCTTAAGGTTGGTGGCGATGCCGCTGTTGATATTGCTCGCATTCAAGCAGTTGCAGCTAAATTACAACCAGGCGATAGATTAGTTGCAGATGCCAACACCGGTTGGCTTATGCACGATGCGATGAGGGTTGTAAAAGCTGTTAAAGATGTTGATGTTTATATTGAGCAACCATGTCTTTCTTACGAAGAATGTCTTTCCATTCGAAGGCATACGAACAATCCTTTCATTCTTGATGAGGTGATTGATTCGGTTGACGTGCTTATGAAAGGAAATGCAGACTTGGCCATGGATGTTGTTAATCTTAAAATCAGCAAGTTTGGTGGCCTTACGAAAGTGAAGCAGGCACGCGATCTTTGTGTTTCCCTTGGTATTGCAATGACATTGGAAGATAGCTGGGGCGGGGATATCATCACCGCAGCGATTGCCCACTTGGCACAAAGCACCCCTCCTGAATTTCAGTTCTCTGCTACTGATTTTAACAGCTATGTTTCTGTAAGTATTGCAGATGGCGCGCCTAAAAGAATTGATGGAAAAATGTCGGCAAGCACTGCTCCCGGCTTGGGTATTACCCCCAAGATGAATGTGCTGGGCAAGCCCGTGCTGGAAGTTTCTTAAGCTATAATTTAGGTGATGCTACTTGTCTTTATCCCACTGATCGAACAGGCGTCCTTCGTGGTCGAATGCTTTTAGATTAAGTCGGTTGCCTGTGATAGAGATCTGGCAAAAGTGATAATCAGACCTGATTTCGGCTTTGAACCATGTGGGGGTAGGCGCAAAGTTTTCGAGCGAGCCGCCCCCGCCTCCGCTCGTTACATAAGTGATACCTTTTAAGCGATCGACCTTCCCGCCCTTGATTGGAAGTGTTCGTTCATAAACATGAACGTGGCCGTTGAACACCATATCTACACCATATTTTTCGTAGAGCTGAACAATACCTCGGACGTTCTTGTCGCCTAGGTTGGAGCCGCCTACCCAGGTATCGCCATAATCGTTGTCATCAGAAGAGTAGGCTGGATGATGATGGTAGACAATTTTCCAGGTAGCCTTGGAGGATGCAAGTTCCTTTTCAAGCCAGGCGTATTGCTGGGTAAGAGGGAGCAGCGATTTGTTACTATCAAGCACGAAGAAATCTGCATTTCCATAACTGTAGCGGTAGAAATATTCTGGTTTAGGCAGTGAGAAATAGTTGTAGTAATGCTCATGATTTTTTTCATGATTACCAATCGTAGGGAAGACGGGGACTCTGCAAAGAAGATCGATGGAGGGTTTGAACAGTTCGTTGACCCATTCTTTTTTATCAGGGCCATTATCGACGACATCGCCAACATGCATGAGGAAATGCGGCCTGCGCTCCCAAATAAGCTTCATGACTTTGCCTGTCATTTTTGGATTTTTCTGGGTGTCGCCGATCACGCAAAAAGAAAAGGGTTCATCATCAACAACTGCAGTTTGGAAAGTAAGTATCCCAGATTGTGCAACCCCACCTAAATCGGATTTGCTTTCAACTTGGTAAAAGTACTTGGTTGCAGGTTCGAGTTTTTCTAGAAGTACTTCATGAATAAGTGATGCTCCCGCTTTTGTGGTAGACATTTCTAACGGGAGCTTGGTGCCAAACTTTACCGTTGAAGATGCAGGAGCAGAAGTTTCCCACATGATGGTTATGGAGCTTTTTGTTGGAAATTGCAAATAAGGTGCAATCACAAAACCTGTTGGAAGAGGGATTGGAGCGAGGGTTGCAAGGGCAGCATCTTTTTCGAAAAGGGCTGTAATTTGATCTGCTGATAATGCAGATTGATAGAGATTAATTTCCTTGATGGCACCTACCAAGCCAAAATCTTCATCATCATCGCGGTATCTACCAATGATGAAGGGGGCAGCAGATGCATAATTGATGGCCTTGGATTGTTCCTTGGATTCGCCTTCGAGTTTACCATTGATAAAAATACGCATGGAAGCACCATCGTAGGAAGTCGCTAGGTGAAACCATTTTCCTTTTTGATAACTAGATTTGGAACGAAGTGTGGTGATTTTTCCATCGCCATCATCTGCACCATTTGAACTTAGAGTGAAGGTGAATTTGTCGTTATCGTAGCCAAGGACCCAGCCTTTTTCGTAATTGCCATTGTCTTGGATACAGCCAATGATGCCTCCGTTGGTGGTGCCTTCATCGATTCGAATCCACGAAGAGAGCGAGAATTTTTCATGAGGCATCCCGGGCTCTGCGCCAGTTGCGTTCTCTTTTAAAAGGAACCCATCGGTACCATGAAACTCATAAAAGCTATGCGCATCAAGTTGTTTGAAGGAAGGCACGCCAATTGTTTTTCCTGAGAACCTACCTGCTTTATCAGAGAGCCTTTGGCTGGAAACACCCTTGGCATCAAAAATCCAAGTGTTGGAAGGTTTAGGGGCGGAGCCTTGCGCAGAGAGGAATTCGAACCCAGAGAGGAAGGTTACTAGCCCGATAAGTGTGAAGGATGAGAAAATCAAAACACGGCTGCGAAAATTCTTGTTCATAGCAAACCACCATGAGAGTTCGATTAAATAGCTATGACTAAGAGTATACCTTTTAGATGGGCGCAGGGATATCTCTGCGTTCGAAGATGCGCCAAGATATTAGGTATCCTAAAGTTCCAACGCCATAAAGCACGAGAAGACAAGGAAGCTGAAATAAAGTTTCGCCTTGGTTCCACTCCGAGAAATTGACACTCCATCCTCTTCCTAAAATCATTTGCTGAGGCTGGTAGTAATAAAAGATGGTGAGCGGGCGTAAAGGCATGAGTGGTTCCCATACTTGTGAAATTACATTAACGAGAAACATGATAAGGATAATGAAAACAGCATAGCCCAGAACTCGGAACCTGAATCTGCCGGTTGCGGAAATAGCCATGGTGATGCCTGTGATAGCGAAAATCAAACCGCCTGTGGCTAGTAAGCCTTTACCAAGAAGTTCTGGATGTAATGCGAGTCGCCCTTCGCCCGGTAGCATTTTTCCAGAAGAAGAAGCTGCTAAAGTGGGATCTTTTATTTTTACTTTCAGCCCTGCGATCCCAAACTCGATATCCACCTTTTGGATCTTGGGAAGGTTATCGTACTCTTTCAATGTTAAGGGGTTTACAAGCCAGTAGCCTACATAAGAACCAAACCACATACTTAGGCAAATAAGCGGAATGGTGATGATATCAACAACGAGGTGGGCAAGAATTAAAGTGCCCCTGCCAATGGGTTGGGAAAGAAGAAGTTCCATGGTGCCCCGGTCAATTTCGCCTGCGAGAGCACCCGCGGCTCTTCCGACTGCCCAGATGCAAATGATGGTTTGAACCAGGGGATGAACATAGGCGATGGTGAACATATCCATTGCGTTATTGAGGTCGATGGTTTCGCCACCGATGATGGATCGGATAAGTTTTCCCGGGCCATCGAATACAACTTTTTCAACTTGCTTAATATCGATACCAGAATATCCAGCCATGCCATAAAAGAAGGGCGCGAGTTGTGCGATGATGCGTTCCATGATTTTCGCCCAGAAGACTTGGAACAGGCAAAGGAGAGATGCGGTGACGAACAAAGTCAGCCTGAGATCGCGAAGAAGTTTAAGAACAAGGGTAAGAATCACGCGCCTTCTCCGTGGATTTTTCGATAAATACTGTCAAGGCCCAAAGGTTCGATACTAAGTTCTAAGAGATCAAGTTTGCCGATCCAATTCATTAGGGGTTCGAGAGCGCCATTATGCTCAAGATGCAAAAGCGTTTCTTCCTTGCGAACTAAAAGCAACCCGGTTAAATCGGGAATGGTGGTATCGCGAGCCAACCGTAAACGAATGCGCCTGCCAGATGCTAGATCGCTCATCGATTGCTGATGAGCTAATTCGCCTTTGCGTAAAATGCCTATGCGATCGCAAACGGTTTCAACCTCACTAAGAACATGCGAAGAAAAGAAGACCGATTGCCCCCTGCTTTTCGCAGCTTTAACTTCGTCAAGAAGGGCGGTACGCATTGTAGGGTCAAGCGTATTTGTAGGTTCATCCATGATGATGAGTTCTGCATAGGGATCAAGCACCAAAAGCAGTGCGACTTTGCGCTTCATGCCGCTAGACATATTTGCCATGGGGGTATCGATATCGATATCAAAAATGCTAGCCATTTTGTTTAGGTCTGGGCGAACGGGTCTGTTGCGTAAGCCGCTGAGAAAATTAACCAATTGCCTACCTGACATATTTTCGTAGAGTCGCAGTTCGCCTGGGAGATATGCGATTTTTTTTCTAGCTGCAACGCCATCGGCCCAGCAATCGTGGTTAGCAATTAAGGCTTTACCTGAAGAGGGTTGAAGGAAGCCCATGATAAGGCGAAGCGCGGTGGATTTTCCTGCGCCATTGGGGCCCAATAGCCCATAGACTTCGCCAGGCGCGATGTGCATATTAAGGGACCGTAGCGCATAAAAATCGCCATAGCATTTGGAAAGGTCTTGAGTTTG
>CAJCCR010000125.1 GCA_903960945.1 uncultured Planctomycetaceae bacterium | reverse complement strand
TACGATGCTGATATGGAATGGGATTTCAACACCCCTTGGTATCGCCCTACAAGAATTTGTCATGTTACAAGTGGCGCCGAGTTTGGCTGGAGAAATGGTGCTGGGAAATGGCCTGCCCACTATGCAGACAGCCTTCCAGCAGTCGTTGATATCGGGCCAGGTTCTCCTACGGGGGTAACCTTTGGCTACGGCGCCAAGTTTCCTGCGAAGTATCAGGAAGCGTTTTTTGTTTGCGATTGGAGTTACGGCAAAATGTATGCAGTACATCTTTCTCCTTCGGGAAGTACCTACAAGGCCGAAGTGGAAGAATTTATTTCTGGTTCTCCTTTGCCTTTGACCGATTTAGTTGTGAACCCCAAGGATGGTGCATTGTATTTTGCAATCGGTGGAAGAAAGACAAAGTCGGGTCTTTATCGCGTTACTTACACCGGGGAAGAATCTACCGCACTTTCGAAGGGTGATTCCAAGGGTTCTGAAGATCGTGCGATACGATTGGGGTTAGAGAAATTTCACGAACCCAATCATCCCGAAGCCGTTGCAAAAGCTTGGGATAATCTTGGCAGCCCTGATCGATTCATTCGTTATGCAGCTAGGGTTGCACTTGAGCATCAAGATGTGAAACTTTGGCAGGATAAAGCACTTGCAGAAAAAGATCCCAACAAAGCAATTCCAGCGTTGCTTGCTCTGGTTCGATCCACTTCTTCCGACCCACAGCATAAAAAAGAAGAAGTTGACCAGAAGTTGAAATCGCAGATCATTGCTGCTTTGCAGGCAATAGCCTTTGATAAGCTTGATGATACGCGAAAGCTTGATCTTTTAAGAACCATGGGTGTGCTTTTTGTTCGTATGGGATCGCCTGACGAGGCTACAGCAAAAACCCTGGCAAGCCAGTTGGATCCTTTCCTTCCCGTAAATAACAAAACTGTTAATGCGGAACTTTGCCAGATGCTGGTTTACCTTCAATCTCCAACAGTGGCGATGAAAGGGGTTTCACTTCTTAAAAATGCAGCTACGCAGGAAGACCAGATGGAAATCGCCCGTGCGTTACGAATGCTTCGCACTGGTTGGAATCCTGAACTTAAAAAAGATTACTTTTCATGGTTCATCAAGGCCGCTGGTTATAAAGGTGGCATGAGTTTTGGTAATTTCATTGAAAACATTAAGCGCGATGCCTTGGCCATACTTTCCGATAAAGAAAAAGAAGACCTTAAATCGATTCTTGAAGCTAAGCCTGCCTTGACCGAAATTGCTGCCCCTGCAGTTAAGCGTGACTTCGTCAAGAACTGGAAAATGACTGATCTTTCCACTGACAAGTTGGATGCCAATCTTGCTGGCGGTAGGAACTTTGAAAAAGGTAAACGATTATTTGCAGAGACCCGATGCGTGGCTTGTCATCGTTATGAAAACGAAGGTGGCGCCCAAGGACCTGATCTAACCAACGCAGCAGGCAGATTTAACAAACACGATCTTCTTGAATCCTTGATCGATCCAAGCAAGGTTATCAGTGACCAATATGCGGGTGTTATTATCAGTACCGATGATGGCAAACTTACCACAGGTCGAATCATTAATCTTGCTGGAAACAACATCATGGTGAATACCGATATGCTTAATCCTACTGCAATAACAGTTGTGGATCATCGTAAGGTTGAAACCATTGTGACCTCCAAGGTTTCTATGATGCCTGCAGGCCTTATAGATAGCTTGAAGGAAGACGAAATCTTTGACCTTTTGGCTTACATTCTTTCGCGTGGGAATCCTTCAGGGCCCATGTTTGCTAAATAGGAAACTTGCCATGTTCCGACTTGTATCCGTTTGGGTATTGCTTGGTTTCGTTCTCGTGGCAATTGTAGGTGATCGATCAAGATTACCTGCTGCGCCCGAAGTTTCAATCCCAGACGGATACAAGGAAGTGCAACTGAATGGCCATAAGTTCAAGCTTACTCTTGGCTTTGATATTACACTTTGCGCTTCGTCTGATGTGGTACCAAGGCCCATCAGCGCTGCGTTTGATGATCAAGGTCGGTTGTATGTTTCCGATTCTTCTGGTTCGAATGAAAAGCCAGATGTTCAACTTCAGAAAAAGCCTCATCGGATATTAAGGCTCGAAGATAAAAACACTGATGGCAAGTTCGAGAGTGTTACGGTCTTTGCTGAAAATATGATGTTCCCTGAAGGTACGATGTGGCTTGATGGATCGTTATATGTTGCTGCGCCTCCCTCAATTTGGAAATTAACCGACAAAGATGGCGATGGAGTTGCTGAAGATAGGGTGGAGTGGTTTCAAGGTAAAACTCTCACAGGTTGCGCCAACGATTTGCATGGCCCTTATTCAGGTCCCGATGGTTTTATTTATTGGTGC
>CAJCCR010000124.1 GCA_903960945.1 uncultured Planctomycetaceae bacterium | reverse complement strand
GTCTCGTCATAGGTAAGGCACTCGCTAATCCAAAGCCTGCCCCGGGAATCAAAAGTCATATTAACGGGCTGGATCACCTCGGGTTCATGGGCAAACATTTGCGCCTTGAAACCTGGTGGTAGTTTGATGCTCTTCAACGCTTCTGCAGGGGTGGAAAGTTTATCTTTGGGGTTTTGCGTATCGGGAATTGCTGTTTGAGCATTAGCACTCTTTGCAATTAACAACACCAGCAATAATTGACACACAAAACTGATGAATCGCAACATGATGAATTTCCCTAGAAAACCATAAAAACATTAAGCGTTGATCATAAAGGAAAAAGAGATGCGGGTGAAATGGTTTCGTAAACTTTTCTGAAAGAAAGCCCACACGATCACAACAAAAGGCGCCACCAACTTATTCAGAGCTAGAATCGTGGTCGAAGGAGGGATTATCCTAACTTCATTAATCCAAATTGTTATAACTGCACCAGAAGAACAAGATCAATGATTAGAGAGAATTAGAAGCGCTTCGATCGGGCAATAAAAGTAATAGCAAAACAGACCAATCCAAAAATAGAAAGGAACACAGCAAATTCAGTAAAGATAAGCCTGAGTGTTTCCGACCCAAAAAGCTTTGGGGTTGCCAAGGAATACAGGGTCATAAACAACCCGGTAAAGGAAACCAGTAGGGCTAAAATCGAGTTCAAAAGCGGTGATTTGTTCATAACGTAATACTATAGGAGTGATTATCCAAGGTCTAGGGCCTTATTTTCTCACCTTAATACAAGATGATTTTTCAACCATCTCTCAACAGTTAAACCCATTTTAAGCAGGGGGATTAACAAATAAACACTCAGTTAATTTGGCAACACCCCCCCTGCAGCGCCCTGATAATCAAACTCAATTAATGCACAATCCTTGGCAGCCTTGTGAAATCCTTCACCCCAATACCTTCTAACGCAAGTGCATTCAGATAATTCGAATTCATCTCTTCCAAACCACTTACGCTCAATCCCAAATCCTTCAACACCCCATCCGTTAGTCCATAAATGCATGCATGCACGGTTAAATTCTGGCCCCGCACCCAAGCATCCTGCACTATCGTAGTCTGACACACATTAATCGCCTGCTCGATCGCATTTAGCTCACACATACAATCTTCCTTCTGTTTTTGATCTTTTAGCAAACTGATATGGTGCCCATGCCTTTCCCTCACATCCTTCACATGGCGCAACCAATTATCAATCAAGCCATACCTGTTGTCGTTAAGCGCAGCTATCACACCCCCGCATCCATAGTGCCCACATACAATCACATGCTCCACTTTGAGAACTTCGATTGCATACTGCATAACTGAAAGACAGTTTAAATCGGTATGAATCACCACATTGGCAACATTTCGATGTACAAACAATTCGCCAGGCAACAATCCCACCACTTCATTGGCAGGCACCCGACTATCCGCGCAACCAATCCACAAATACTTGGGCGCCTGCTGCTTCGAAAGCGTTGGAAAAAAGTCAGGGTTCTTTTTGGTGATATCTTCCGACCACTTCCGATTATTTTCAAATAGCTTTTTGATCGACTTCATCTGGATCTCCTTACCGTTGAATTTCAAATTCTTTTACACTACTATTAGCTGCACTTGCAATAATAGCCTACTACGCTTTTGAAGCCATCAGGTAAAATAAAAACATGAACGCAATAACAATCAGCCTCGGTATATTTTTCGCCCTGCATTTTGAAACCTCACTCCCATTAACCCCAGGCTACAAACAACAAAGTTTTATTCCATCCATCTATGCAGTGCAGGCTGCCGCTGCTGATGAACAATACGCCTATGCCATCTCCAATAGAAAGGTTGCGCAGTACGATCGTAAGACAGGCGAATTGAAAAAGCTAAGTACGGGTGATGCAGAACATTTAAACAGCGGTTGGATATGGAAAGGCAAAATATATTGCGCGCATTCGAACTTCCCCAAGTTGCCCGAAAAAAGCGATCTCCGAGTCTACGACCCAGATACAGGCAAACTTACCATCCACCATAGTTTTACTAAATCACTAGGTAGCCTGACTTGGGCCATCCGCGATCCGGAAAACAAATTCTGGTGGTGTTGCTTTGCCTACTATCAAAAAGATAATGCCAAAACCTATCTTGCGAAGATGGATGATGAATTCAAAGAATTACAACGCTGGATCTTTCCAGAACAAGTGGTCGGGGATTGGGATAACGCCAGCGCTTCGTGTGGCATCTGGGATGGAGCTACGCTTTTAGTCACCCATCATCATTTCAAGGTGCTATATCGGTTGAAGGTCCCCGAGAAGGGGGGCACCCTTGAATTCGTGGAAGCACTATCCTGCCCATTCCCGGGTCAGGGCATCGCATACGACCCCGTAACCAAGGGATTGGTGGGCATTCATCGGCCTGAAAAGAAAATACTGTTCGCAATCAAGGAAAAGTAAGGCCGGTATTCATGGTTTTATGGCTTAAAAGCCACCTATGTGACCGAGGAATGATAAAAATTACCGAAACCGACTTGGCAAATGAGTCTAAAACCTTGAAAATAGATTTTAAGCAGGAGGGGTGGCAGAGCGGCTGATTGCACCGGTCTTGAAAACCGGAGACGGGGAAACCCGTTCCAGGGTTCAAATCCCTGCCCCTCCGCTTCTTTTTAATTGCATCACCATCCTTATAATTCTTGATCAAACCTTGAATACCACCATCAAAACAACCAACCTGCCAAATGCATTCCTTTGGATATTGGCCCATGCCATCGCACTTGCTTCATTCATTGCAATCGATTGGGTTCTAAACGAAAAAGTTTACTACCGAAATAGTGGCATTCTTCTCCTGCCCTTGTTAATTGGATTGATTCAGATGTTGTTACTTTGGCACCACTTGCGCTGGGCCTGGCTTTGGCCCATTCTAACCATCCTTGGAATCCCATTATCCTTCATAGGCATCTGGTGGTTTATGCTTTGCATCGGTGGCGGATTTGGTGTTACCCAAGCCATCCATTTAAAAATATCAGGCTACAAGCGCGTTTACCTTTGGATACTACTGAGCTTTATAGGTTGGGTAGTTGGCGCACTTGCCTGGTCATGGCTTAGTCAGGAAATCCAACCACCTTACTTCTGGGATATGATTGGTCTTTATGCAAGCGTGGGTCTGACCTATGGCTCAAGCACCTGGATCGCATTACGCATGCTGGTAAAGAAAGAGCCCGCTTAAATTCTTTGGAACTAAAACAAAAAGCCTACGTAGAAACTTGGAAAGCTCTTTAAATACCAAAGCCCCAATTACTTTGTCTTCGCCAAGCGGAGCCCAAAGGTGAAGAGCCGATAGGACGGCTTGAAGAAGTTCTGGTTGGAAGAACGGGCGCCCGATTCATTGAGGTAGAAAGATCCGCCCCGCACCACACGGTATTCTCCCTCCGCTGGTCCCTTCGGATCGGTTAACGCAAAGGGATAATCTCCTAGCCGATCTTCACACCACTCACCTGCATTTCCGTGCATATCGTAAAGGCCAAATGCATTCGGCTTATATCTCCCTACTGCTACAGGTTTGTCTATCTTTGAATCATCATAATTTGCATCCTTAGGCGTAATCTTATTACCAAAGAAATACGCTGTCGTGGTTCCTGCCCTGCACGCATATTCCCATTCAGCTTCCGTAGGCAGTCGATAACCACCGTTCGTCTTGGCATTCAGCTTCTTGATAAACTCCTGACAATCATTCCATGATACATCCGTTACGGGCAACCTTGCTCCTTTAGTCCTAACACTAGGGTTATTCCCCATCACCGCTTCCCACTGCTCCTGCGTTACTTCATACTTACCCATGTAATACGGCTTAGTAAGTGTTACCTCATGCTGCTTTTCATCACTTCTACGGCCGACCTCAGAAGCAGGCGATCCCATCTTGAACTTACCCGCTGGAATTAACACCATCTCCAGTTTCACATCTTTGCCGAGATCAATAACTTCTACCTTCTCAGGCTTCACTTCCTGTGCCATCACTGTCAATGCACCCATCAAACCTAACACCACTGCAATTCCTAGTATTCTTTTCATCTCTCACCCCTAGAGATTAAGTTCAACTTAATAGTATGCCACCGTGGGCGAGTTGCTTTCAAACATTCAATATATCGTGACAGTTCATGGCTTAAGGGTCAATCTTATATCAAAAGCTATATCAGTTCGGCAAATGAAAAGGGGTCAGGTCTCTTTTTCGGAAGTATGGCTTTCAGGTTTTTGCAATAGGGGTCATTATGAAGTCTCCTTGCTTCATCAGCGTGTAGAGATAAGTGATGTAAAAAGAAGATTGCGCTCTGCGGGGGGTTAACGACTACCAGATTCGGGTTACCCCATATTGATCAAAGATTGAATCAATACTAATAATCGAGATTCCTTCGGTAAGTGCTTGTGCTACAAGGATACGATCGAATGGATCTTTATGGTGAAAGTCCAATCCAACTTGCTTATCGGAATGCGCCAAATTAATGGGCATTAAAGTTAACCCGAGGTCGGTAAACCCTTTTTCCATCCAAATACGAAAAGGCATTGAAAGACTAAGCTTTTTCAAGCTAAACTTAATTGATAATTCCCACATTGTACCTGCACTAATAAGCAGATTATTATCTAAATTTTCTAGAACCAGCACTGCATTTTTGCTTAATTTATCAGGTGAATCTAAAGCCCAAACAAGAACATGTGCATCCACCAGATAATTCATTACATATGCTCCTTGAAATCATCAAGGGGAGCGTCAAAATCAGATGCCATGAAAAGCACAGTGCCTTGAAGAGTGCCAAGCTTTCTGGTTTTTTTTAAAGCTAGTACGGGGGCAGAAGCCAACAAACGGGCAACGGGCTGATCATTTTCAGTGATCACGACTTCTTCACCAACTGCTAGCTTTTGAATTAGTTCAGGCAGATTAGCCTGCGCTTCTTCCATCGTTACAAATGTCATGATCTAATTCTCCTTTGAACTGTATCCTAACATGTCTCGTACCATTTTGTGCAATTTATAATCAGAATCAAAGGGGTCGCAGACCTTTTTCTTTCCTCTAAGTAAAACGAATCATGCCTCTGCTTTTTGCTGCAACATTTGGTTCGGCAGGGGTTGATGCGCAATGCCACCAACAAAATGAAGGCCACGCTCTTTTTCGCGCTTCTTGATGTAAGGGGTCTGGTAAAATCTCGTTCATCTTACCCTTAGGTGCAAGACTCAAAGGTTCAAATGGAGGAGTTGCAGTGGGGCTTCCCCATCGCAACTCCTCTGTCTTTAAAAAACCCCATATCAATCAATGGAAAGTAAAAGAAAAAGGCACAGGGCCAGCACCAGCGGATTTACATCCGCCGCTCAATACGTAATGGTGGGCTTAAGGGCAGTAAATAAAAGTGGTGGTAGTTAGACCCCGGGCTAGCGAAGCGAAGGGCCCTTTTCCCGGAGGGAAGAGGGTTGGGAGTTGGGAGTTGGGGGAAAAAGAGGAAGTAAAAAAGAAAGCAAAAGAAAAAAGAAAGACACCCACCCAGCGCAGTTTAGGGC
>CAJCCR010000123.1 GCA_903960945.1 uncultured Planctomycetaceae bacterium | reverse complement strand
TCCAAAATTATTTTCAATTTTTGCAGATAATTTTGTATCGATTGCATAGGAAACTTTATAAAAATCATGCGTCGTTGGGCACACCCAAGCATTTTCTTTTCTCTGGAAGTAAAAAGGTAAGGGATTCATGTTTTGTCCCGTTTTCGAAAAATCGGGGATATTTTTGGTACCGATCTTTGTTGGACTGTGTCGATGTCTCCAGAATTAGGTTGGCTAGGTGGTGTTTTTGGTAACAAATCTTTAATAGGAGTAGGAATAGAATTAGGAGTAGGAGGAGGAGTAGGCGTTGAGGTAATCTTTCGGTTTCCGGATGCATTATTTCTTGAAACGGGTATGGAAGTCGTTGCCGTTGATTTAAATATCCGGCTTAATCCAAACTCTGCCCGATTCTGATTCCCTGAACTATTCTCGTTTTTTTTGCTTGGTTTTTGAACTTCAGGCGGGATTTCTTTTTGGACACTAATTATTGGTAATGAAGGGTTGGGGAGGATTGGCGTGCCAATTATTGGTGTTGACTTGTTTTTAAAAATGGAACTAAGTTTGCCTGTCCCGTGTCCACTAACGTTTTTTTGCTGGTCAGGTATTATTGCATTTTGTAATGGCAATCCAGATAATGAATTTATTACAGTTGTTTCAGGGCCGACAGGTGGTTTTGAAAAAGCAGGCGACTCCCAAACTATATTTTGATTTTTTGGATCGTACGGTGCATTGGTTACCACCCTTGTTCGCATTCGTATTCGATGAATCAAACCATCTTTTGAAAACCGTATCCATCCATCGATAAAAACTCCGTTTTCTGCCTCTGTTGCATCAATATCAATGGTAAAACTTACCGAACCAGGCCCCAGTTTGCTAGAAGAAACACCAACCCCATAAATTTCACTTTCCACATTTGTCTCATAGGGGATAAATCCTTTTACACAAAATGCTACTCTGGAGCGAGGTGCAATGTTGGGAAGGGAAAGCACAGTTGGTAGATGCCATTCCCCTGAAAAATCAGAAAACCCTGCTATATCGCCAATCAAATCAACATTTTCAACCTTTATTAATCCACCTTTTTTCACAACAAGGGTAACACCAGGACGCCAAGGCGACGAAGACCCTGGTATTAAGCATTTAGAATCACGCAGATTCGTGGTAATCTGGCCACCATATATAAAAAGCTCCGCATTTGGCTCTACAATGAATGCAGCGCTATTAGTTCCAACAATTACAGAATTACTTAATTCTAGTACTGTTTTTCGTCGTACTATAAAATTTCCATTAGTTTCTCCGCGTGATTTCCAATCAATTGTGTTTCTGGTATCATCATCAAGATAAGACTGCAATAAATTTTCGTTTGACATTTTGTCGCTCTTCAGTTCTTTAACTGGGTAAATTTAAGTGTTTTCTAAATCAATTACAATTAACGAAACAGTGTCCTGGCTCGAAAAAAAGAATTAGATTTTGAACTATTAAATCGGATCTCCATACCTTCCTGCAATAATAACTTTTTAGAAGGAGGAATTTCGTGAAAAACTGTGTATCCATTCTCTGTATTTCTTATCAGCATTTTATCATCGGATAAGTTGTTAAGATAATAACCCGGATACGGGGATTCCATAAAACACACATCAGCAATAGGCCTAGAATCTTCTCCAGGGCCTCTTGGGGCACCGTTCTCAATATGATGTTTGTAAATTCGTGTACGCAAATTTTGAGAAACCGATGCGTTTAATACAAGGCTTCCAGCAGTTCTAAACCATCCCGCGGGGCTTTCTTGTTCAAATTCAAAAAATCTAATTTTATCTTTCGACTGC
This sequence comes from uncultured Planctomycetaceae bacterium, assembly GCA_903960945.1. GTDB lineage: Bacteria > Planctomycetota > Planctomycetia > Gemmatales > Gemmataceae > UBA969. Next base: position 3,992 of record CAJCCR010000123.1, on the reverse strand, counting down.
CAGGAACAATATGGGCATTTTGAATTTCTTTCGTTTAAAAAAACAAACCACCCATAGTCACAGTTTGTGTTTCCACATTTTACCATGTTATCTGAAACCCAAGATAAGGTGTTTTCCCATTCACCTGATAATGGGCGGTTCATGGGGTTGGTAATTCCATCTACGAAAGCACGATGGAACATGTCAGCCATCTTTTTTCCAAGAATTGTTGAAGGGAGATAATTATCGCCTTTAGGCCTGTTATTTGAATTCTCAAGACTTTCACAATAAATAGCTTTACTTCCATAAGTAAGATGATCCACCTCATCTGCTGTTGCGCCAATGAAGATGCGTTTTCCCTCCAAGGGATGGCGTTCCATTAGGTATTTATAAATCATAACAGCTAATGAATGTTTATCAGTTTCTGCGCTTGGATGTTTCCGTTTAGGATCATCTATTGGAAGGTTCCTTGTTGCAAGAATTTCAGGGGCAATATAACCTTTTGATCCCAGCACTTCGGGCGGAAAAAGTCCTGTTACAACTAGGGCGTCCACGTCAATTACTAATGATCGCCCGCTGGTTGGGTCAATTAGAACATTATTTTCACTTAAATCTGAATGTGCCAAACCGGCATTATGCATGCGTTGTATGGTTCTAGATAGACATATCATTGCTTCGACTATAAGTCTAAGATCGCCCCTTTCTGATTTTTCAACACGAGAGTATCTAAAAGGTCGTCTTGTTAGTGGACTTATGCCAGTGAACCAGCAGCCATTCTTTTCTATGCCTTTCAATGTTCCTTCTTTAAAAAAGAAACAATCCGGATAAACAGGTAAAACAATACCAATACCTCTTTTAGGATGGTCTACGATTTCACTAGGCCAGCAAAACAAATTACTCCAATATGCAGCGTTACTTTGGCCATCGCGTGTTGGATTATAATCATATACAACCTGCTCCAACCGATTTTCTCGATCATCACTTTTTGAATTGTTGTGATAAAATGCGACTACGTTCTGACGATCCTTTGTAAAAAACACTTCTTTCATTCCGCCCATGCCAGCTGGGTTAGAAACGTCAAATTCTATGTCGGGTCCGCTATTTCGCCGCTGCGCTTTTTCGTGTTTTTTTCTCATCTAACACCAAACAATAAAAAATCGAGAAGATGCTCGACTTTTTTAAAATTCAAGATATGAAGATCTACATGCTGTCTAAAAATCATAAGTATTACAGTTCTTTATTGTTAGTGCAATATTTTGAAACTTAACTACTATTATTAATGATTTTTCATGGAATGTTAAAGGAAATCATCAAGAATACCCCGAAAATCACCCTGTGAATTTTTTTAATCGTTTTAATCTGATTATTATGACTCTTTAATTTTTTCGGCAGATCTGTAATTTGATTAAAAAAACTATGCGTTTCAAACGAAAATTAAACGAACGTATCCGATGATATTAGTCATGGTAAAAGTTATTACATAAACAACTAAAATTTATTAATATCATTTTTATCAACTAACATATAGTAAGTAGTTATTGCAAATACAAATTTGTTTTGTTAACAAAGATTGGTTGGTTAATGTGAAAATACTACCATTATTCCTTGTAATTGATGTTTCCTCTGGTGCTGAGGGAGCTTTTATTTACGAAGTCAATAACGCATTAAAAAAAATCAATTCGTTTCTTACATCAGACACCAGATGCACCGAGAAAGTTTCGATTTCTTTAATTTTGCATTGTGAAAAAGCATTTCAGTTCATTCCGCTGACAAGTGTGCGGTCTCTTTCTTTACCGATTTTAAAGGCTGGGCCGGGCCGAGAAAACATGAAGGATGCACTATCTTTGTTGGAGCAAAGCATTGAAAAAGATGTACATCCCTCTAACGATTGTCCTCCGACTGTCTTTTTGTTCACAAGAGATAAATTTTTAGTCAATGTATGGGAAAATCAAACTAAAAATTTAAAAAATATTAGGCGCTCTTTTGCGTATTTTTTTTATCTCAACGAAAAAGTAAATTCGAATAATTCGGATAATAGTTTAAAAAACTACTGTAGTTTGCATGATGCCAATTACCTTGCTGTCATGATCAATGCAGTTCTTTTTAATTTTGATAATCATCAATTTGAAACAGGTTCTTTGGAAAAAGTAAAAAGCATTATTCCCCCAACGAAAGTTTCTCAAAATAAACTTTTTTCGCCGATTCCAACAACTTCTACTTTAAATGCTGGAATTTCAAAAACTTTATCTTCTGCTTCAGATGTAAATGTTGGAATACCAAAACTGGATGGTCAATATTTGTTTGTTTTTGATGACAACAAAGAAAAATGGAATATACGCCTAAAAGAATCCACTCAAAAATATGGAGTATTTGGAAAATACTGGATTGGTACATCTTCAACAAGTCCTAACCCATCGCCTTTTTATTTGCTTCCAGATTTGGAAAGCGTTGTTGTTTCCTCAGAGTTACTAATCCAAAAATCCATTTTTGAAAGTGTTCATTTAGTTCAATTTGAGCAGAAAGATGGAATAATTGAGCAACAGGAAGGTGGATATAAAAATGAATATAGTGCCAGTATCTGGGTGCCAGAGGGCTTGCCATTAGATGCACGGCCTTTAAATGGTTTGCTGCTAGATAAGAATCCAATTAAAAAAGATACATCTTCATTGCCTTCCACTAGAACTTTTGCAGAGGCAATACTTTCATTATGTAAATTATTGGAAATGTATAATGCCGATAAAAGTATTAATGTTCTTTGTTTAAATTTTGAATATATCTGGTTGTCTAAAAAGGGATTACACCTAATTAATTGTGGTGTTTTTGAAGTAAATAATAGCAATCACATCAATCCACCTCAAATTGATGACATTAAGAATATTATTTCAAAATACTTAGTTCTTTGGGCCAATGAGCACAACATTAGCGAATTTCTTGCTGGTGATCTTTCACTAAAATTCTGGTCTCGGTGGGATTCTAAAAAGGGAATTGATGGGATTTTAGATTTCGTAAATAACGGGCATTTATTTCTTGATGAAAAATTAATCAGGTGGCAAATTTGGTTAAAACAATTTGTTGATAAATACAACAACGAAGTATTGATCTCACGTGATTATATTCCTGATATTAAACCATATCAAGAACATGCGATGGTTGATCATGAGGAGGAAATTAAAAATTGTATTAAGGTGATAAAAGAAGAACCATTTAACAAGCAATATGATGAAACCAAAGAAATTTTTTGCCTTAATTTAATAGCAGATGAATTTCTCCGATTAAGAAAGGCTTGGGTCGATGCAAGAAAAAAATTAAGTGAATCTCTTGCTTTTTGGGATTTATCTAGGCGTCAACAAGATAAAGGTATGGTTGCACTTAAACAAAAAAATGATGAGATTTTTTCAGCTAACCAGAAAATTAATGGACTCAACCTTCAAGTAGGTAATCTTAATGATGAAAACCGATTAAGTAAAAAAGAAAATCAAAGTTTAGATAGCAAAACTAAAGTTTTAGAAAACACGATCGCCATGTCTCTTAAAAAAATTGATGAATTAAACTCTAATATAAGCGTTTTGATTGTAAAGAAAGACGAAATATTTAAAAAGCATACCCTTGCAGAATCGAATTTGGTAAACGCCCTGAAAAAAGAAAAAATAGTAACGGATAAAAATAAAAAACTTGTAAGTAATTGTGATGAATTAATTGCTTCGCTTGAACAGCTTTGCGCTGGTCTTGGAAAACGAATTCTTGCTATTTCTATGGATATTTTGTTATTCTCCGTTTTTCTTATAGGAAGCTATTATTTTTGTTTTAAGTCTTTTCCTGAACTCCAAAAAAACGGGTTTTCTTTGGGATCTAATTTCTATTTATGGCCTCAAATATTTTGGGTCGTTTTTTTAGCATTTTCTTTTCGTTCAATTTTTTCACCCGCAGGTTATTTAATTGGTATTTACCCAATTCTAGTAAAGAAAAATAGGCCCATTGAACTTCTTGATTTTCAACATCGTTTTGTTTCAGGT
>CAJCCR010000122.1 GCA_903960945.1 uncultured Planctomycetaceae bacterium | reverse complement strand
TTGACCGGATCAAACGCAACGTCAGTCACGTACACGTTCATCTTGTCGGTGATCATCAACTGCCAGTTCTCGCCGCCATCAAGGGTTTGATAAACACCGCCCACTTGCGAGTTGGGCAGATCTGGATGCAGGAAGCCACCGCCGGGGCCGCTCAAACCGGCCACCAGGTGCAACGGATACGGTGGGAACGTAGCCATATGGAATTTAGCAGATGGAAAGGCGAGTTTTAATAAAAAGCTTAAACTGTTCGGTGCTTACTGCATCGCCTTTTCTCCTGACGAGAAGTTTTTAATCACCGGCCATGATTCAAGCTTTTTGTTAATCACGCCCATCAAATAAATAAGAAAGCTTCTACTTATTATCATTAGAAGTAGGATTTGAAAAAGGCGAGTTACCTGATTTTTGTGAAACCAACAAAGGATCCGACATACCCGGATCCTTTGGTACGTTAGTAGCAACCCCAGTTCCTTTGCAACCTAAAACAAATAAAGCAATCGCTGCAGCAGCAAACGCTGGCAAAATCATTCTCATTTGAATTTTCATAGTAACCTCGCTATCGAACTACCATGCATTTAAACTTACAAATAAATCTACAACAAGAATCAGACTCAAGAGCCGGCACTTGAGCAGATTCGAGTATTTTTGCAATTATTTTGGCTAATTAATAGCAGGTAAACTAGATATAACGATTTTAATGCTTTAACAATTTGATTTAGCAATACACTTTGAGCCAGCGCTTACAAATCTTCGCTCAAATGCGCCAAGGCTTCTCTTGCATGTATTGCAACATCAGCATTTGCGGAATCCGCTAATTGGTCTAATTCCGGCCAAAGCAAGGATATACCTTGGGTGGAAATGGTGTGAATGGTCTGGTGTACGGTAAGTGGATCATCGCTAAGAAGATTTCTGGCAAGCGATTGTAGAGATTTTCGTTCGCCCAACCTGGCAAGGGCAGCGGTTGCAGCGAAACTGATTTCTAGTTTAGTATCTTTACGCATTTTATGAAGGGTTTTAAGCACCTCAAGTCGGTTCACCGGTTCCCACCAGCCCAAGCTAGTCAAGGCTTCTTGAACAACCAAGGAATCGCCACTATTGGCAAGTTCTAACAGGCAATTTTCAGCTTCAATACCGGGGTGATGGCGGAGGCATTTGGCAAGAGCGATTGCCTCTAATTTCTTGGCTTTGGGATTACTATAAATCCAACTGAAATTTTTGAAGCGGAATGCAGACTTATAGATGGTGACAAGAGCTCGCCCTTTGTTTGTTTTTTCAAATGCGAACAGTTCCCAGACAAAAGATTTGTGGGGGTAACCAGGATCCGCAAGCCATTCCCAAGCTGAAACAGGCGGAGCGCACTTTAATGAATAGAGTGCCCGCAAGACATCACGGTGTTCCGCCCAAGAAGATTTTTCGAGCTGATGCACTAGTGATGGTTGAGCATTGGAAAGATAAGATTTCAACGAAGATTCAAGTGAATCTAAGCGCATGATTTGCCAGCGAAAATCTTCAGGGTTTTGTAATTCCCGCTCTAGAACCTCATTCATCCCGTGATATCGCCTTAAAAACCTGATCCCATTTTGAAAAAGCACAACAAGTGCTGAACAGTTATATTGAATGCGATTTTCCCAAACCAGTTCATAAATGCTGCCAATTTTCGCTTCTGCAAAAACCTCAAGTGATATCCCAGATTGCAGACCATCCATCGCCAGAGATAACACAACTACTGCAAGATTTCTTTCTTCAGGTATTGGAGATTTAAGCAATTCCGGGAAAGAATCAAAACTTACAATCTCTGCAGCAAATAAAGGTGCAATTGCCAATTCTCTGCGCTGGCAAAGGTAACCGACAATCTCAGGAAGTATCTTGTCCCGATTTACCTGCCTTAGGGCGTTGGTTATATCAATTGCATACCATAAATCTTCGAGTGGATCTTTCGAGTGGGTTTTGCCGAATGCTTTTTGCAGAATTTCAAAAGCTTGATTCGTACCTAGTTCTAAAAGCGACCGGACTACAACAACATAATCTAGGCCCGGCCGAAGCATGCCCTCGACTCGAGTGACCATGCCATTTTCGAGATAATTATTTATCTTATTTTTGGTTTTTTCCATGAGCCAAACAGGAAGCTCTTGTCCCTGATAGATCTCAAGATGTTGTCGGGAAACAGGGGAAAGGCCAGTGATTTTTTGGTTTTCTCCATCCCGGCGAAAGCTGAGTACCACAAAAAACATTACCGTAACAACCATAAACAGGCATATCATGATTAACATTGGATCCATGATGTCCTCCTGCCTAAAGTTTGATGTTAAGGTTGTAAAATCAATCCTGCCTAATATTGCCATTTCCCATGATAACATATTTATATGAAGTTAGTTCATTTAATCCGCAAGGACCTCGCGCATGGTACTTATCAGTGCTAATGCCGATTTCTGCCCCCAAGCCTATTTGACCACCATCGTTAAACCTTGAACTAGCGTTAACAATTACGGCTGCAGAATCAATTTCCCTTACAAATTGCTGTGAAGCGGCCAAACTTGAAGTAACAATAACATCAGTGTGCTTGGAACCATACTTATTGATATGCCTGATTGCATCATCAATATCCGCAACGATTTTAACAGAAATAATTAGGTCAAGGAACTCTTCTGAAAAATCTTGTTCTAAAGCTATTTTCAAATCTGACACGATTGAACAACTTTGTGGACACCCGCGAACCTCAACGCCACCAGCGATTAGTGCCTTATGCAGAACAGGCAGAGCGAGGCGGGCTATTTTTTGGTCGATAAGCAGGCTTTCAGCAGCATTACAAACCCCTGGCCTTTGGCACTTTGAATTTACTAGGATTTTTGCAGCCATCTCCAAATCTGCACTTGTTTCAACATAAACATGGCAGTTCCCGTCAAAATGTTTCATAACGGGCATAGTTGCTTCAAGAGAAACACGCTTAATAAGTTCTTTCCCACCTCGGGGAATGACAAGATCAATTAGATCGGATTTCAACAGTAATTCACCTACAACTTCACGCTCAGGAATTTGAACAAGTTGAATGGCATCGACTGGAAGGCCAGAGTTAACAAGTTCAGCCTGAAGGATTTCAACCAGAATCTTATTTGTGTTTAATGCCTCTTTGCCTCCCCGCAGGATAATCGCATTTCCACTTTTAAAACTCAGGGCAGCAGCATCAGAGGTAACATTAGGCCTCGACTCATAAATAAAAAACAACACGCCTAAAGGAACCCCGACTTTAAGTACTTGCAATCCATTAGGGCGAAATCCACCCTTTAGAACCCTGCCAATTGGATCTTCAAGAGAGGCGATTTCGGCCATCGAACGGGCCATTTCTGTCAATCTTTTAGGCGTAATAGTGAGCCGGTCGATCTGGGAAACGCTTAGAGAAAATTCTTTGGCATTGGAAAGATCAAGCTGATTTGCATCCCTAATTTTATCAGAAGCATTTAGCAAACGAGTCGATGCGGCTAATAGCCAATCGTTCTTGCGCTGGGTGCTTAAATTTGCAAGTTGTGCAACAGCACCCCTGGCTTTAAAAGCTATTTCCTGAGCGTAATTTTTAATATCCATCAAACAATTCCAACTAGAGTTTCAATCAGGGGGCCGCACCTAATGGGCCTGTAGTTTTCTTGGCACCCTCTAATGGTATTAATTCTATGGTTCTTTCCCTTGCAAACTCTTCCAGCAATAAAAATTCTCGAGGAAGTTGCAATTTAACAGACTCCACATTCAACCCTGGGGTACCTGGCCTAGCGGTAAGATCGATATAGGCAAGGATCTTAGGAAGATCACTTAAAACCGGACCTTGTATTTTAATATCTATTTTCGCAGAACGTTCATCAGTAAACCTTGGCTTAAATGCAAAATTAGAAGGGCAAAGAAAGCGAATCGAAACATCAGAAAGATCGTAAGTCTTTTTTGGTTCAGGAATGGATCTAATCAAAACTTTCGCAGGCAAAACCCGCACGGGCTTACCTTCAAGCTCCTCCACCACAGAAACACGAACAGACTGCGAAACATTGTTTTGAAAACCCATTGGGCTAAATGGGATAGCAGTAAAATGCGTGGGCATACTTTTTGTGCGTTCTAATATTTCAATGGGCCCCTTGACCAATACGGATGCAGGCTCAATTAAAATCTGGTTTAACACCGAACCTTCCATCCCACTCTCTAATCGAACAGGAATAAGCTTCTCTCCCACCCGGTACACTGTTACTGGAATTTTATTTTTACCATCGACCAACCTTGCCCGTACACCTTGAGGAACCGGGATATCACTTTCTGATATTACAACATTATCGCCAAACTTATATTCCCCCAACCGGTCTTCAGTAACACTGTATTCAATTTTTGAAACGCATTCATCATGTTCAAGAGACCTTTGAAACTCGCGAATTTTCAATGGTGATCCCGAAAAAGAAACACGAACTTTCATATTTGAAACAACATCAAGCATAAAATGATCTTGCTGCAGAGAATTTAGTGTAACCACAACAGGGATAGTTACATTATCAATAATTTCCTGGTCGCGATTGCTTCCGTAAAGCCATGCCATCAGTGCCAAGGCAAAGGCCACTGCAAGAGAGCTAAACCGATCAACCCATTTAAACCTCAGCCAATTCGAGAGAATTTTATAATCCACTTTAATGTACCTCGCAACTGATCAAGCTACTCGATCCGCTTCTTGATTTTTGTTTGCATTTTCTTTGATTTCTCGAACATGTGTAGTATTAGATTCAAGAAGTTCAGCCAACCTTCGAGAAAGATTTTCTCTAGGAACTACTTCTAATTGCCCTGCTGAAGCCAAAGTAATCCGTCCCGTTTCTTCACTAACAACAAGCAAAATAGCATCTGTTTCTTCACTAGTACCCAAAGCAGCCCTATGCCTCATACCATGCAGGTTTTTAGAACTCACTTCGACGGGAGATAATGGCAACTGACACCCTGCAGCTACGATCCTACCATTACTTACAATCATAGCACCATCATGAAGCGGGCTTTGTTTTTGAAAAATAGCACGGATTAAAAGAGGGGAAACTTCAGCATCAACCCGAGTTCCTGTTTCAACATAAACCGTAAGAGGTATTTCCCTTTCGATAGCAATCAATGCGCCTACAAATTGCCCTGCAAGAACCTCTGCAGCATCCGAAAGTTTATCAACAACAGGGCGTTTGCTGGAAGAGGTGAAGGCAGACAAAACGCCGTATTTCCCTAACCACATCAACCCCCTCCTTAATTCGGGCTGGAAAATAACAAGCAAGGCAAGGAGCATGGTAGCTAGTAGATAATCAAGGATTCTACCAACAACAGTTAGGTTGAAGATACTGACAAGAATTTGGGCAGAAAGAAACATGCCAACCACAACCAACCCAAAGGCACGCACAACCCCCATGCCTCGACTTCGCCCTAGGAATTGGAGCAGGAAGAAAATAGCAACAGCAAGGATTGCAATTTGCACAATCGCCCTCGCATCAAGCATTTCCCAAGTGTGAAGGATTCTTTCATACAAAATAAAGGCTCTCCAACGCTAAATAGTTAAAGTACGGGATTTTGTTTCATATTAAAAGATTGCAACGCTTTTATGGTGGTCACGAGGTCTCTCGCTTGAATAACATCATGCACTCTAAAAATCTGTGCAGAATCATGTAATAAAGAATAAGACAAAACAGCAAGTGTTCCTGCAAGCCTTTCCTCCATTTTTCTTCCTAATAAAGTCTGCAGGAACTTTTTACGCGAAACTCCAAGACAAATAGGCAATCCTATTTTTTTCAAAGAAGTAAACCCGGTAATCAGTTCAAGATTATGATCATAAGTTTTTCCAAATCCTATACCCGGATCAATGCTTACCGACAAAGGATCAACACCAGCCGTAAGCATTATCTTATACCGCTGGCTCAAAAAGCTTGAGACCTCAGCGACAACATCGTCGTAGGAAGGATTTTGCTGCATATTTGCAGGGGTTCCTTTGATATGCATTATAACCCAGCTACAAGTTTTCTTCGCTGCTAGGTCTAACATTGCAGGATCAAAAGTAAGGGCACTAATATCGTTGATTATATGCGCGCCGAGGTCTATCGCTGCCTCTGCAACTTGACTTTTAGTGGTATCAACTGAAATACAGGAAGTGAGCCTTCCAGCCAACTTTTCAATTACAGGAAGAATTCTTGCTTTTTCATCATCAAGGGAAACAGGAAGGGCCCCGGGCCTAGTGGATTCTCCACCAATATCGATTATATCTGCGCCCTGATCTTCCATTCGTAAGGCATGATCAACGGCAGAAGCAATGGAAAAATGTGCTCCACCATCGGAAAAGCTATCCGGTGTAACATTAAGAATGCCCATAACTAAGGGGCGTTCTGTGAGATTAAATAACTTGTCTTTAACTTTCCAAAACATTTGAAGACTCCATTACCAAGGAATCTCCATCATAGCGACAATTTGCGTCGCAAGAACATCAACATTCGTTTTTCTTGCAGAGGTAATAGATTGCCCCAACTCAGGAATAAAACTAGTAAGGGAAGTTACAAGTACAGGAGTTGTATCAGGCTGAACATTAGGATCGCCGCCTAGTGCTACAGGGGTACCCTTATTTAAATCAGCTCTGGGCCGAGAGAGAATTTCACCCGTACGCAAGTCTTTCCAAACAATTTGAACCGCAAGATTGGTCTCAGCTTCTCGAATTTCATTAAGCTGATTACGATTGATGATGTTCTTCGAAAAATTGACAATACTTCCAGTTAATTCTGTATCTGCAGGAGCACTACCATTAACCACCTTGTAAGGAGTTTTAGATTCGATTTCTCGAATCACTGCAAGGGTAAGCTCATTTTCTAAGCCCTGCCCTGCACCACCACCGGGCGTAAATGTATTGTTCTTAAACAAGGGCACACGAACAGTACGGATGTTTGAGTCAAAATTAGTTTTGGTGGTGTATCTTAATATTTTCAAATGCCCATCTTGCATACACGCAGGGCAAACAAATCCAATCAAGCTGGCGAACAACACCATAAACAAAGATTTTGATCCACATACTGAATTGGGTTTTTTCATGGGTATCACCATTAATTCAGAGGTTTAGGCATAGGGACCGACTTAGGATCCTTGACGGGTTTAGCATCAGGATGAGGCGGAAGCCCTTGCTGGGATTGTACGGGTGCTGGGCCTTCTTCTATCGATCGATCAATTGCCTTTGGTGGCGGAGCAATTTCAGGAGCCAAAGGCACCTGCTCTATAGGTTGATCTGGCCCACCTGGAAGATAACCATGCTCTTTCTCGGCCTTGGTTTTCAACTCTGCCATCCGTTTATCAGATTCTTCTGCAAACTTGGTATTTGGGTATCGACGACGCACCAACTCGTAATAAAAATACGCGGAACCGGGATGCCCAGTCCGCTTGTAAAACTCTGCCATCTTAAAATCTTTTTCAGCTTGCTGAAAAGTGATGCCTACTAACTGTCGTGAAAGAAAATCTTTTTTCTTCTCTGCTAACACTGGAAAATTCTGCAAAGCTGAGTGCACCATTTGTCGTGCTTCAGCCACCTTACGACCATCGTAATCCGAGCCACCTGTGCTCATATGTTTTGAAATAATAGCAAGTTCAACGGCTTGAGGAGCAAGCTCGCTATTCGAATGCCTCTCAACGAGCTGGGTAAAATAATGATCAGCCTCGCGATAATCTTCATTAAAGAATTTAACGCTTCCAGCAAGAAAAAGAGCTTTATCTGCAAGAGGGCCGCTAATATCATTCCAACGAACTTGCTCTAATTTTTCAATCGCGCGACCTTCTCGATCGATCAAAGGCTTGGTCTTATCAAAGCTAAGGAACCTTGGAGTAACAAACCAACGCTTACCATCACGGTATTCTTTGGTTTCACGCATTTGTTCGCGGGTATCATCGAGCCAATAATTTGCGATATCATACATATGCTGAACAGCTTGTTCTCTAAAAGCAGTTCTTTCAAAGTTCTTTAATAATTTAACATAGGTGTCAGCAGCTTTGGGGTAATAGCCCTGAAGTCGCAAACATTCCGCTTCATAATAAGTCCCCTCCTCAGCAGTAAGCGGATTCTTTTTATCATCTGCAAGCCTGTGAAATATTTTCTCGGCCTTGCTGTATTCTTTGTTTCTAAAAAGCTCCTTGGCACCTGCAAGTTTGCCTTCAGGGCTGGCAGGATCAACAGGTTTATCCAAAACACCACCATCCGCACCAAGTACAAAACTTTCTTTTGGAGGCGGAGGCGCACCAGGTAACCCAATCAAAGGCAATCCATCCGTTACGCAACCGGTGGAGGCTAGCAAAAAGAAACCTGGAAAGAGTAATCCAGCTAATTTGGACATAAACATGCTCTTAGAGGGTTCAACTTTTTCAAGTAAATTTAAATACATCCTGCCTCCAGGTAGGTTAGCAGCTTCGGCCTTCTGCCCATTAAGTAAGTGATGTAGCGGCCGAAAATCTTCCTGAGTTCTTTTCGTATTTGCAAGGGAATGATTTGCAGGTTTTCCATCGAAACACCTTCCAAAGAAATAAGAACCTGCAAGCTTTCGCTTGAAATTTTGAATGAAGTCCTGTCTGCAAGCGAACAAGTTCGACATTTTACGCCGCCTCCAGCAGGACTAAAAACATTTTGAAATTCATCAATTTCTCCAGAACAGCCCGTACACATTTTTAACTCAGGGCGGAAGCCCAATTCTAGAAGTAAAATAAATTCAAATCGAAAAAGTACCGCAGCTATTCTCCCTTGTCTTTCTTCCCGCCCTGCACAAACTTTGCCATCCCCCAAGTCACTCCAAGTAGTCAGAGCAAACAAGGCCTGCTCAAAAATTACAGGGTTGGGGTCATAATCCTCAGTCCACTCAGATAACAACTCCGCAAGGTAATAAGAAGCATGCAAAGCATTTAGATCTTTTCTTAATCCTGAAAACCCATGTAAAACCTGAGCCTCTGTAAGTAGATCTAACGAACCAGAAGTTTTTCGGAGGAGAACAATACTGCAGTGGGTTAGCAAATCAAGCGCGTTTTCAAAGGAAGACTTCAGCCTTCTTCCACCTTTAGCCAAAGCCCTTACTTTGCCAAACTTTTTTGTCCACAATGTCGAAATGCGACTGGTTTCACTCCAATCGACTGTTCGTAAAACCAAAGATTCCGTCTTTTCGAGAGACAAAAAGACCTCAAGAGTTATTGTAATGGTGCAATATCAGGCAAACCCAGCCTAGAAAGATAGAACCTTTCTCGCTTACGCATTTTTTTTCTTGATGCAGGATCCATATCATCGAACCCGCACAAATGAAGCAATCCATGGATCAAATAAAGTGTCAACTCATGCTCAAGAAGATGCCTGGCATTTTTCGCATGCCTTCGGGCAACTCCTACACCAATAAGGATTTCCCCCGTCAATTTGTTTTTCTCTTCATCTAAGGGAAAAGTAATCACATCCGTTGGCTCATCATGATCCAAAAACTGCTTATTAGCTGCATGAATATCCTTATCATCGAGCAAAGCAACACTGATTAAAGCTTTTTTAATTCCTTCTTTTGAAAGAACCGCTTTACTTACCTCAACAATTTTTTTGTTTGTGAAAACAGATGTTTTCACCTGCCTGGCGACAACAATCTCCAGCATAATTTCCCCAATGAAAGATCTGATTTTTAATTCTTTAATATCATACCAAGGATTTTTCTGCCTCAAGCCCTAACGAGATCTCTCCCGTTCTTTCATTTACATGGCCCGTTGCAGAATAAAGGGAAACTTGCTTGGTTTCAATTTCTTGAGCGAGTTTAAGGTAATCCTCGGCACCATTGCAGGATGGGGCATACGAAAAAATCGATTTGCCATAACTTGGGCACTCAGCAAGTTTGATATTACGCCTGATCTTAGTCTGAAAAATCTTTGCATTAGCCCAAGGGACATTTTGCCCCTGACTCTTTTCAAGAAACTCATGCAAATCTGTTACGACTTCTTGGCCCAACTTTGTATTTGCTTCATATAAGGTAACAATCACACCCAAAACTTTTACTGCTGAATTCAATCTGCGAGCGACCAACCCTGTTGTTTCAAACAATTTCCCCAAGCCATGTAATGCAAAGTAATGAGGTTGCAACGGAATTAATATTTCATGAACGCAAGCAAGTGCGTTGAGGCTTAAAATCCCCAACGAAGGTGCACAATCAATCACAATATAATCAAAGTCTTCACTATCATTATCAAGGGCATCCCGCAAAAGAAGTTCTCGGCCAACAACGCCAGCCAGTTCGACCTCCGCAGCAGCAAGATTAATATCAGACGGGACAAGATAAAGGTTTTTATCAATTTGAAGACGGGCTTGCTCGATAGGCTTGGATTGAACCAAAACATCATAAATGGAAGTAACACCTAGGGAAACCCCCAGATGAGCACTCGCATGAGCTTGGGGATCAAGATCAATCAGGCAAACCTTTTTACCCATGCCAGCTAAAGCTGCAGCTAAATTTACGGCGGTGGTAGTTTTTCCCACTCCGCCCTTTTGGTTCAGTATCGCTATTTTGCGCATTTTTAACTCTGCTTTCTTAAAAACGATTCCCGTTAAGAGGGTGCCTATAACTACTCCTTTCATTTTTGAAAACCCCAAGGATGGTAAATAGGCTTGTCAAAACCATTACAACCGGCACATTTTAACAAATTAGATAAACTGGCATGTTTGTTTAAAGCGTTATAAAGATCAAATATGCCGATAACATTAACAGGTATTGGACTATGAACATTTTAACCGGTTACTTATACTCCGCCCGCTTAAGGGTCGGTTTTAAGTTCCTGAGGAGGGAGCCTCGTGGCGGCAGACCAGTCCACAGATCTGGTCGTAGAAACCTACAAGTTGACCAAGATCTACCAAAACAAACAGATAGCATTAAACGATGTGTGCCTTCGCATCGAACGGGGCACCGTACTTGGTTTACTTGGTTCCAACGGCGCAGGTAAAACCACTTTGCTCAGGCTAATCATTGGCTTGCACAGGCCGACTGCTGGTTGGGTTAATGTTTTTGATAAGAACATGACTCCAAACTCTGCTCAACTACGCAGAAAAATTGGCTACATCCCTACCAATCCTCAGTTTCCAAAAGGTATGACGCCAATAACTTACCTTGATTACATGGCAAGATTATTCGGGCTGCCTGAAGATGTTCGTAAACCCAGGCTTGCATCATTAATTCGTGCAGTGGATTTATTAGGGGCCTCAGGCAATCCTATTTCCGGTTTTTCAAATGGCATGACCGCAAGGCTTGCTGTAGCTGCAAGCCTAATTAACGAACCAGACTTGCTAATTTGGGATGAACCAACCCATGGTCTAGATCCTGAAGCTCGCCGAAGTATGCTGGAATTGATCAAATCGCTTAGTAAAGAAAAAACATTGATCGTTTCCTCGCACAACCTCAGTGACATTGATGAAGTTTGCGACCATGCTGCAGTATTAAGCCATGGGCAGCTCATTTTCTACGGGTCTCTCCAAGACCTTAAAGGAAGAATGCGCAAAAACCATTACGAACTTGATCTCGAAGGAGATCAAAAATCCATTACTAAAGCTGTGCAAACAATCAAAACTCTTAATGAATTTAAGACTGTTGCACTTAAGCAAAAGAAGCTGGAAATATATCTTAATGATGATGTGGTTGCATCTACAGCATTAGCCAACCTTTTTATGACTTTGACTGATAGCAAAATAAATCTATTAAGCATCAAGAGCATAGGCCAGCAGACTGAAGAAGCATTCCTCGACCTTGTGGAACAGGAAGAATCCCGCGGATTTGCAAGAATATACAAGCAGGAAGCTGCCTAATTCCGTTTAGCGTGAAAGTTCGAAAGAGAATATGAACCATGAGCACAGGCACTTTAAAACCCGAACAATACAGAAAATGGCTGCCCTACTGGGCTGTTTTTCAAACTGATATGCAACAAACTGTCCACACCTGGATTTACAGGTTATGGCTGCTCGCTTCTATTTTAATTCTTGCAGGCTTCTTCACTTATCGGTTTGGCGTTTACAAAGAAACTGGCATCATTCAGCATGGCTCGCTTTTTTTCTTACAATCTCTGCGCTGGACCATCTTAGGTAGCATGACTCTTGTGGTTGTTCTTACTACCGGCTGTATTTCCTCCGAAAGAGGAACTCTAGCTGATTCTGTTCTTAGCAGAGGCATAAGCAGGTATCAATATTTTTTAGGGAAGTGGCACGCACGACTTGTAACGGTAATAGGAACATTCTTACTATTAGGTTCTATCACCATTCTCGGGTGCATTTTTTTCCTACATGAAGATCTATCCTTCAAAGGATGCATAATTGCACTTATAGCAATTTGCGCTCTTTTATTTACGATCGTAACATGTTGCGTTACCGTAAGCGCAATAATAAACAGCACAGTATTGGGAATCATCACCGTCTGGGTTCTTTTATACGGCGTGACATTAGGGTTAAGCTATTTCCCTAGCGTTCACTTATCTCCAGAAGTAACCATGCAGGCTTTACCCCACATGGTTAAAGGCGAATACGACATACAAGCATTGGGAAGATTGCTTGTATGGACACTAGGAATATCGCTAGGCATATCAAGCATCGGCATGCTTTGGTTTGCAAGGCGCGATATTTAAATCAACTCCAGAGAATCAAACCTGGTTCTAATTGATTTGCAAGGTCGGGATGCTTGGGTAATACCCGAATCCTATACCCATGCTGACCACTAGAATTACAGGGAATCTCGCCAGTAAATATCCAATCGTGATGCTCCTGCTTCTCATGCTTCATGGATGCAATATGGATTTCTTGAATCTCCCAGTTGGAATCCATGGG
Organism: uncultured Planctomycetaceae bacterium; assembly: GCA_903960945.1. Lineage (GTDB taxonomy): Bacteria > Planctomycetota > Planctomycetia > Gemmatales > Gemmataceae > UBA969. Next base: position 34,882 of record CAJCCR010000122.1, on the reverse strand, counting down.
GCCATAATAGATCTGCACATCAACATCTGCGGGAGTCAATTGACCAAGATGAACCTTGGCTTTAATATGAAATTTAGCCCCCACCTTATGCGGATCGTGATGAGGATTTGAAATTTCATGAACACCTAAATGACGCCATTGCTCATGCAGACGATGACGCCATTGGGCCAGATCATTCGCACCCTGAAAATTATTTAAAGAAAGCTTGTTATACCGTACTGAACTAGGCCAATAACACACTTTAGTATACTCCGCAACCATTCGGGAAGTGCTAAAGACTGGAGCCAAGGTACTGATGGCATTCTTCATCATCTTGATCCAACCCCTAGGTAAACCATCGGTACTACGGTTGTAAAAGAGGGGCACGATTTCTTGTTCAAGAAGATCGTAAATCGCCCTACTTTCAACTTCATCCTGATATTCAAGATCAGAATACTCTTCCCCTGCGCCGATAGCCCAACCATTTTGCCCATTAAAACCTTCGCACCACCAACCATCGAGAATACTTAGGTTTAATCCGCCATTTACTGCCACCTTCATACCACTGGTACCAGAAGCTTCCAAAGGCCTGCGCGGATTGTTAAGCCAAACATCAACCCCTTGCACCATATAACGAGCAACATTCATTTCGTAATCTTCAAGGAAAACAACGCGATGTTTGAATTCAGCTCGCTTGGTCATATGAACAATTTCAGCAATCAATTCTTTTCCGCCGTTATCTTGCGGATGAGCTTTGCCTGCAAAAAGAATCTGCACTGGCCGATCTTTATTATTCACAAGCGCTGCAAGCCTATCAAGATGCTTGAATATAAGCGCACCACGCTTGTAGGTTGCAAACCTTCGAGCAAACCCGATGGTCAAAGCTTCGGGATCAAGAATCTCATCAGCACGGGATATTTCGGAAGAAGTTGCAGCCCGATTTTTCAGCTGCATTTTCAGTCTTCTGCGAGTAAAGGAAACAAGCCTTTCCCTTCGTCTTTCATGGGTTCTCCACAGTTCAGCATCCGGAATAGAATCAATGCGTTTCCACAAGGTTTCATCGTTGGGCTTCAGCCCCCAACCTGCACCCAAATATCGGTCATAAAGTTGAACCATATCGGGGGAAACCCAAGTACTGGTATGAACCCCATTGGTAACCGAGGTTATGGGAACCTCTTTGTCCAACAATCCACTCCATATATTTTTCCACATATTCCTGCTTACTTCACCATGCAACTTGCTTACACCATTGCTTACATTCGAAAGACGCACGGCAAGAACAGTCATGCAAAAAGTTTCATTAGTATCAGAAGGGTTTTCGCGACCAAGGCCAAGAAACTCTTCCTTGCTCATGCCAAAAGAAGCCATCAAACCACTAAAGTAGTGCTCAATTTGGGCAGGTGAAAAACGATCATTTCCTGCTGGTACAGGCGTGTGAGTGGTGAATACGGTACCTGCAGAAACGGCTTCTCTTGCCTTATGAAAATCAATCTTCTTTTCAGTCATCAGGCATCGAATTCTTTCCAAGCATGAAAATGCACTATGGCCTTCATTCATGTGGAATACCGTTGGGTCGATACCCAAGGCATGTAAAACTTTGGCCCCTGCCATACCAAGAACTACTTCTTGGCGAATTCGATTTTCAGTATCTCCACCGTAAAGCCTTGCAGTAATGGCCCGATCTTCTTGTTGATTTTCAATAATATTGGTGTCGAGCAAAAGCAAAGGAACCCTACCAACATTAATTTGCCAAACTTTAACAAGCACATCTCTGCCAGGGAAATGAACCTTAACAACAAGAGGATGGCCTGACTTATCGAGCACCTGAACAGCTGGTAGGCCAAAGAAATCATTTTCAGGATAACGCTCTTGCTGCCAGCCATCTGCATTTAAATATTGCCTGAAATAGCCCTCACGATACATCAAACCAACGCCATACAATGGAATGCCAATATCGCTCGCAGCTTTAAGATGATCGCCTGCAAGAACTCCAAGACCGCCTGAATAGACAGGAATACTTTCATGAATACCAAATTCAGCACTAAAGTAAGCGATCCTGCAAAGGTTCTTATCTTTGGAATAATGTTCCTGAAACCATGTTGTAGCAGACATGTAGCGATCAAAATCTTGTTCAACACGATCCATATGATTCAGAAAACCTTCATCTGAAAGCAATTCTGCTGTCTGCTTTTGCGAAAGCTGATTTAAAAGTCGAACCGGGCTATGATCAACCAATTCAAATTGATCTGGATTAATTCTTCGAAAGAGTTCAACCGCCTGATGATTCCAGCACCACCAAAGATTCAAGGCAATCTTATGAAGCGCATTTAAACGCACTGGAAGGCTAGGAACTACGGTGTAAAAACGCATGGGATTTGTGTTCATGATTCTCTCTTTTTTAAATAAACATAAGGAACTAAAAAGTTACAACCAAAACTATTTACCAAACAATTAATAATTCACATCTGTCGAATAAATAAATCAGCTATTATTCTTTCAACAAATATTAGATAACATATTAGCAGTTTATAAAACCATAAAAATAATAGAAATAATTCTTATGATTTTTAAAGTTTGTAAACTGAGCCTTGCGGTAATTTCAACGGGAAGGCTTCCTCGATAAGAACGATTGAAAGGATTTTTACTAGTGCGAACACTTGTTACCGGCGGTGCTGGCTTCGTCGGGTCTCACCTTTGTGAAACCTTTTTGGGCCTTGGTCATGAAGTTATCTGCGTTGACAACTTAATTACCGGCAGCCTTGGAAATGTAGAACACTTACGAAGCCATCCGCAATTTAGTTTTATACGCCACGATATCAGTCACCACTTAGACATCGATGGCCCGATCGACAACATTTTGCACTTTGCCTCTCCTGCAAGTCCGGTTGATTATCTTAGGCACCCCATCCCAACGCTGAAGGTTGGATCTTTAGGCACGCATAACACTCTAGGTTTAGCAAAAGCAAAAAACTCTTCCTACCTATTGGCAAGCACTAGCGAAGTTTATGGCGACCCCGAAAGGCACCCACAATGCGAAGATTACTGGGGAAACGTTAACCCCATAGGCATTCGGGGCGTCTATGATGAGGCCAAACGTTTTTCTGAAGCAATGGTAATGGCTTACCACCGTTGCCATAACATCAACACCCACATCATCCGAATATTTAATACCTATGGCAATCGTATGAGGCTAGATGATGGACGAGTTTTGCCTAATTTCATGGGCCAAGCACTTAGGGGAGAACCTTTAACCGTGTACGGGGATGGTTCGCAAACGAGAAGTTTTTGCCATGTTGATGATTTAGTTGCAGGCATCACAAAATTATTGTTCACGGATTATCATGAGCCAGTAAATTTGGGAAACCCAAGTGAGGTGACCATTCTGGAATTTGCAAAAGAAATACTTGATTTATCTGGAAGTAAAAGCAAAATCATTTTTCACCCTCTTCCTCAGGATGATCCAAAAGTGCGAAAGCCCGATATAACCCGTGCAAAGAACCTTTTAGGGTGGGAGCCAAAAATACAAAGAACAGAGGGCCTCACAAAAACGCTGAAACACTTCCAAGAAAAAATTGGGGAAAAGTAGTCCGATAATTCCTTGACAGAACATGATTTCAACGTTGTTATAAAGAAAGTTAATTTAATTTTAATGTTTTTGATTCTTATGGAACTAATGTTTGCTACTGTGTGTCAAAATAACTACAGAATGAAAGTTTAATGAAATTTAGCTTTCTTCTTCCAAATTAATTTTCGATAGAGTGACATTGGTGTTTTCAAAAGGATAGACAAGATGCTAACGCTTATTAAGGGGAATTTCATGTCAGGGACATTGTCAAGGTTTACACTAGTTTTGCTTGTTCTTGTTGGATTTTTTTTAAGCACTAATAGTTCCTTTGCCTTCCAAGAAGCACCTCCTGCTGCTGAAAAGAAAGAGGAAGGTGATAAACCTGCTGCTGGCAATCCTAGCCTTTTCATGCACATTCTTAAATCTGCAGGTTGGGTGTTCGGCCCAATGATTCTTGCCATTTCAATTGCTCTTATTGCGCTTGTTTGCCTATTAGCAATGGAACTCCGAATGGCTACTTCCATTCCCCCAAATTTTGTCGAAGAATTCACCGACTTGGTTAATAAGAAGCAATTCAAACAAGCTTTTGATATAGCCAAAGAAGATGGCTCCTTTCTTGGTAGAGTTATGAGCCAGGGTATGTCTAGGCTTCAATATGGCATCGAAGATGCCAGAGAATCAGCCTACAATATGGTTGATAGCATTAAAGCCAGCAAGGAAGTAGCAATCACTTATCTTTCAACTATTGGGACACTTGGGCCCCTTATTGGTTTGGTTGGAACCGTATTTGGTATGATTCTTAGTTTTATGGAACTTGGAAGACCAGGTTCCACACCAAGGCCAGATAAACTTGCGGATGGTATTTCTCATGCACTTGTAGTTACACTTCTTGGGATTGGCCTATCCGTCCCTGCAATTTTCTTTCATGCATTTTATCGCAATCGATTAATTAAAATTTCGATGGATACTAGCTTGATCGCTGATGATCTTCTAACCCAGATGTATCACAGTACTAAAAAAGCAGCAGGTCAACCTGGTGCTCCTGCAACTCCTGCGGCTCCAAATGTTCCAACAAAGTCCGTGCCCCAAGTTTAATCGCTGCTGATCTCTCTGTTTTTAAGAGAGATCAGCACAACGATTGTTAAATGGGACCAGTTAAAGACTGAACTGAAAGTCAACGAGGGGTTAGAATACCATGAGTCATGGTGCATCCGGCGAAGGAAACATGGAACCAAACCTCACTCCTTTATTGGATGTGGTTTTGCAGCTTCTAATGTTTTTCATGATGTGCGTTAATTTTGTAACCAATCAGGTATCTGAAGAAATTGTACTTCCAGAATCCATGTCTGCTGTGCCCATGGACAAAAATGAAACCGATGTTTTATTCGTTAATGTTCGACCTTTTATTTTAAAGGATTATGAATCTAAAGGTGCTACCGCCCTTCAAAAGCTTACCGATAAGTTCAAAGAAGGCGATCCTTTTATTATTATACTTGGCGAAGAACCCATGCGGTTTAGCGAATTTAAGTTTTGGCTTCGAAACCAGTTTAACACCCTAAAAAGAACCAGTAAAGATGGTAAAGTTAAAACCACCATTGTCATGCGAGCCCATAAGCTTACTGACTATGATCAGGTTTATCGTGTCCTGCAAATGTGCAAAATCGAGGGATTTAGGCAAATAAAACTCAGGGCTGTAACTAAGAGCGTGGCACAACCAATATGAGTAAGCATAAGAACGAAGAACCAGCACCAGAAGTCATTTTGCCCATCACTCCTATGTTGGACATGGCTTTTCAATTGCTAACATTTTTCATTTTTACGTACAATCCTTCGGGTATGGAGGGTCAGTTTGATTTAAGCTTGCCTTCAGAAAATGAAGCTGCAGCCAAGGAAACAAAACAACCACCGCCGCCACCCGACCCTGATGCTCCTCCAAAAATCGAAGCTGATGTTACAATTGTTGTGGAAGCTGTTACGGATGATGTAAATCGTGGAGAAATCGCGAAGATACACATTAAACAGAACTCAGGATCTGTCATCGTTGGTGATCTTAATGAACTTTTCGAAAAGTTAAAATTAGCTAATGAAACTGCCGCCGAAAAAGAGGTAATTAAAATTCAGCCTGCAAGCAAGTTAAAATGGTCGAATGTGATCATGGTTGCAGATACGTGCCGCAAAGCTGGTTTTAAAAATGTCAGTTTTGTTGAACCTCCTGGGTTCAACATCAGTGTGGTTAATTAATTTTTCCGGGCACGAATGATGTCTAAAACCAACACCATTTACAGGTCTATCGCCCTATTTTTTTTAATTCTAGCTTGCTTATTTTCGCCGCAAAAAGCGACTTCCCAAGATATCGATACTGTTCCTTTATTTCAGTTATTTCAACCCGAGCAGAGCTATTTAGCAACACTTTGTATTGGCTCGGGAACCGCGCCAGGGATTGGGCTTTTAGGTTCGATTTCGACTTTAGTTAGCGGGGATGATGCAGGCTTTAATTTATGGTCATTTATTGCGCCTTTTTCTTCAAGACGAGACAAAACTCTTCTTGCAACTTGTGGTTTGATTCTTATGCCCGCAGGATCTGTAAGTTCCGGGATTGAAACAATCGGGTTATTGAAAATCGGTGACGAAGAAGATTTTTGGTCATTAATTAATTCAGATGTTGTTCGACCAATTCCCGATGAATTTTTGGAACGGGTGAAAGACGAAAAGCCAATTTCCGGGCCTTCGACTGATGATTTAGAAGCCTCTGCTTATTGCGAATTCGTGCTGATGGCGTATCAAACTTCGGCTTTAGCCTTTGCACAATCAGCACGTAAAGACCTTACTTTCTCAGACCTTATGACCAAACCCAGGACAAATCGAGGCGAGGTGGTGGAGATCAAAGGCAGGCTAAGGCGCCTTAGAAAATTAACGCCACCCGGGGCATTACTCAGTGCTGGTGTTTCAGAACTTTACGAGGGTTGGGTCTTTCAGGAAATGTATGGGCCTAACCCTGTTTGTATCCTATTTACTCAATTGCCTGACAACATCCAACCTTTTGAAAAAGATGATTTTCTGATTGAATTTCAAGGCTACTTTTTCAAAAAATATCGCTACAAAACAGCAAATACTGGCAGCGATAACCCTTGGAAAGATACACCTTTAGTGATTGGAAAAACATTAAATGTCACAAGGGGTTCGATCGAATCTTCAGCAGACGGTTCAACTTGGGCGAAAGGCTTACTGCCGTTATTTACTATATCTTCATTGGTTGTGCTTTGTGGAATTATTGGATTAATTATTTGGTTTTTGAAGGGTGATCAGAAAACTACAAACCGTTTAAGAAACCGCCGATTAGAAGTCGACCCTATTTTCAAAGATTATTCGACCACTATTGGGAACCAAATCGAAGGTTCTGCGTCTAAATTAACAGAAAACGATTCTGGAAATTCAAACTTTCCCGGCTATAGGATTTGATTGATTTCCCAAAGCATACATGCAATAATAAAGTATCAATAAATTTCAGGAGAGTTATTCATGTCACAAAACTATATCGTTAAAGGCACAATCAAGGGAACAGGTAAGCCCATTGAATCTAAGATTGTTGCTCAAAATGAAAAAAACGCTGAGATGATTGCCCGCGATAGGGGTATCGAAGTTACTTCCGTACTTCTCGAAGGCGCTGTACCTGTTATTGCTGCGACCAAACCCACCATGGGCTTGGCGGTTTTCGCAGGAATGGGCCACGAAGCTGGCCATGTTGAGCTTTCCGAAACACTTCAAGATAACACCGGCTACGCCAATATTATTTGGGCATTGGGTGCTGGCGTTATAAGCGCAGCTATGCACGGTTTGCTGATCCTCTTAATTATGCTTGTTCCATTCGAAAATGGGCCCGTTCAAGCTGCCAAACTTGATGAACCTACCAAAATTGAAGAATCTGAACCCGAACCAGATTTAACGGTTACAGATGTGGGAAACGATATAGAAGTGCCCACCCAATACAATGTGGATCGCAAAGACGAGATGAGTGTTCCCGGCCCTGAAGATCCATCGCAATCTGTTGGCATTCCAAATTCACCTGAAACGGTTGCTCAGAATGTTCCTCCCCCTCCAGGTTTTGGTGGTGGTACTGGTGCTGCTCCCTCCTTAGATGTGTCTGGCCTTGGAAGTAATGTTGGTTCCCTTGGCGGCATGGGTGGGGTTTATGCCCCAGGTGGTATTGCTGGTCGTAGTGGCGCCACTAGAGACAAGCTTCTTGCTGAAGGCGGTGGCAATGCACTTTCCGAAGCGGCTGTTGCTCGAGGCCTTAAATTTTTTGCTTTGCACCAAGCTGATGATGGCCATTGGTCACTAGAAAAATACGGTGATCATTATCGAACCCACCCTATCGGAAATCCTGCGTCCAAAATAATCAAGCATACCACCTCTGATAAAGCCCAGAACAATGATATCGCAGGAACAGGATTTGGTTTATTGCCTTTCCTTGCTGCAGGTATAACCCATAAACCCTCGGGCAAAAAATCCCAAGAAGATTTCAGCAAAACCGTTATGGGTGGCATCAACTTCCTTATTAAAAAACAAGGTAAAGATGGCAATTATGGCGGTGGGCTTTATTCTCACCCATTGGCAACAATCGCTATGTGCGAGGCTTACGGTATGACGAGTGATCCCTTAATCAAAATCTCTGCCCAAAAAGCTTTAGACTATTTAATTTATGCCCAACATGATGGTGGTGGCTGGCGCTACGGCCCTAAACAACCTGGGGATACTTCGGTGACCGGTTGGTGCACTATGGCATTAAAGAGCGGTCAAATGGCTGGCCTAAAAGTCCCAACCGAACGATACAAAATGGTTGAAAAATATCTTGATGGTGTCTACGACCCAAAATCTGGTGGCTATGGTTACACCGATCCAGGTGCTGCCCCTGCAATGACAGCTATCGGTATGCTTTGCAGGCAGTACATGGGTGTTAACCCAAGAAACCCAGGCCTTTTAAAAGGTGTGGAGATCATGAAAAAGATTCACCCAGGTGTTAGCCCTGCCAATTACAACATGTACCAAATTTACTACGCAACTCAGGTAATGCACCATATGGGTGGTGAAGCTTGGGATTTCTGGAACCTAGGCCCTGAAGTTGGTGGGGTTCGTAAAAATGGGGTTCGTGATATTTTAATTGCGAAACAAGTTCAGGGAACTGATCCTAAAAAAATCATGCTCGCTGGAAGCTGGGATGCTCTTGGCGCCCACTCTGACGCTGGTGGCAGACTTATGGCTACATCCATGGCTCTTCTTACCATGGAAGTATATTACAGACATTTACCTTTGTACCGCCGCGAGATGGGCGGAGCGAAGTAATTCAACCCTGTCCCCCTAAATCACCAAGGGCCTGTTGGATTTTCCAGCAGGCCCTTGCTATTTTACCCACCCGGCTGAATATTCCGACTTTTCGTCAAATTCGCTTTCAAGCTCATACCCCGCATTACCGATAAATAGAACAGTATATCAAACATTTATTGGCATAGAATTAACTCTATGCCGGGGGATCCGATCATGTTACGCAAATTATGGCTTAGCTCCCTGCTCTTAGCACTCACTGGAACAACCATTGGTTTGGCCTATTCTGAAACCCCGAGCAATAAAGAAATTCAAAAACCGAAAGACCGGTTTTTAACTGTAAATGAAAAAGGCAAAGCCCCAGTAAAGTGCAAGCTAATCTTAGCTTGGACAAATAAAACCGGGCAACAATGCTATTTAGTGGAAGCACTTGAAACTGGTAACAAAATCACCATTGTTCAAAATGACCCAAATTCAAAAGAAAAAAATTCAACGACTAACTACCACTGGGTGAATGCCAATACCCCGCCAGCAAATTCCCCTATTCCTCCTGAATATAACTTCTCAGTAGCAAAAACTTTGCAAAAAGAACTTCCCAAAGTTGAGGCAACCACGGCTATTAATAACTCAGCCGTTATACCAATGCAAACTGCGATTCAAAAAGACACAAAACCCTTAAAAATCGAAACAGCGACCATTAAAAAAGAAGTGGCGAAATCAGAAGTTGCTACATCAAGCGAAAAACCCTTGGCTACTGAATTCATAACAATTCCAGCACCGGGCGCTGATAAAATCGTGGTAGTACCAGAGAAAAACAAGAAATTATTTGCTACTAAAACTGCACCAACCAACACCGACAAACTCATTATTCTCCATGAAGAAAAAAGCCTTGTAGCTACCACCAGTGCTGGGCCTGAAAAAATCATATCCATCACAGAAATCCCTAGCAAAGCGCCTTTAGTTACCAAAGTAAAAGATAAAGCAATCGATTCTTCGAACTCAAGCAATCAAATTACTACAACTGCCACTGTGAACTCCGTTGTAACTAAAAGTGAATCTAAGGTTGCAGAATCCACGGGGCCAAAAGAAATCAAAAAGCCTGAGTTTGAACAACCCAAAGCGCAGGATTGGAGAAAATCTTGGGGCAAAATGGATTCATCGCAGGAAAAAACCAACATTACTAAAAGCCAACCAGTGGAGCCTGAACTTCCTCATGCAGATCGGACAAAACCTGATCCACTGAAAAGCGTTGACTATCTACATCCCAAGTTAGAAGAAAAAATAGCCAAGAAAGCTGTAAAAGCTGTGGGAAGAGAAAGTGCAAACCAAGAAGTGGAAGCAATTGTTTCTGGGGGTACCTTTCCTAAAACAACTGCAGAACTAGCGGAAAAATCAACTCCCAAAACTGCTCCAACAGAAACTATTAAAGTAACGCCAAAGGAAAAACCTAAATCTACTCCAGTTGCTAAAGTTAATGCTAGTAAAATAATTAAAACAGAAACCGTAGAAACACCAGTTGCTAAAGTTAATGCTAGTAAGAAAATTAAGACAGAAACCGTAGAAACAACGGTTCCTCTTCCAATCATAGTTATCAAAGAACCAAGGCAACCAAGAATAGTTCTTTCCAAAAAGAAGGAACCTACCGAGGCTAAGACACCAGATTTCCTAGGCCGCACCATGGGACGCATTCATGGTTTCTTGGACAAACCTAAAGAAATTAACGCAAATGAAGAAAAATTACCTCCAGGCAACGGGTCGGTTATAGCTGCAGGGGCGCCACCTGTTAGATTGATTCCTTATAACCCCAATGGACAACCCCAAGTTGCAGCACCATCTATCGCACACAACATTATTCCACCCCAAGCACCGCAACTTTATCCTAGCTACTCAAGTACAAATATGGCTGGTAATAGTTATCCGACCCAAGGCATGGCAAATGCCTTTACCTCGGTCCCAAATCAGAGGCCGATCCCTTCGGATGTTGCATCAACCGTTGTAATGCAAAACGCATTTAATCCGGGAATGCAAAAAGAAGGAAATATGCCTGCCCAAGGGTTTAGCCCCCAAGGAATTAATCCAAATTATGCTATGGCCCAAAGCATGGCCTCAGGCCAAATGCCAGCCAATATGATGGCTTACATTCAACCTGAACCAACCATAATGCCTGTAGATACTGTTTTAATGGAGAACGTTGTGATGCTAAAAAATGCAAATCAACCTTCCCAAAGGGAGTATGCTGCGGATCAACTATCCAAAATCCGAGGGGCATCCATGAACCTCGCCGTTCAGGCCTTGGCAACAGCGGTTAAGGAAGATCCAGCCCCATTAGTAAGAGCAGCATGTATACGCTCGCTTACACGCATGAAAATCAATACTATAGAAGTGTTGGAAGTAATTAATGAAAAGAAAACGGACTTAGACCCAAGAGTTCGAATGGAAGCTGATCAGGCGATTATTCAACTAACTTCCGGGTCAAGTGAATCTGGTAACAAGATTCGCCAAACTGGTTCGACCTTCAAAAGGTAATTTTCAGGATTACTTTCTCTTACTTTTGAATGTTTAGAGTTTGCAGGAGCTTTCATGATTCCTATTGATTTAAAAGGTAAAGTGGCACTGATTACTGGTGTAGGTGATAATGTTGGTTTTGCTTGGCATATTGCAAAAACTCTACAAGCCGCTGGAGCCACTCTATTTTTTGCAGTACACCCAAGGTTGGTTGGTATTGTTGAAAGTATTATGGAGCGCGAGACCGATGCCGAGAGTCGAATACTTCCTTATGCTCAAGGAAGTATGAAAATTCAAAAGATTCTTCCTTGCGATGTTAGCTTTGACACCATGGATGATGTCGACGAAAAAACCAAGAATGACAAACGCTATGCGAAGCATGGCGATTTTTCAATCAAAGGCATGATTGATGCGCTTTCGCAACATGTTAATACCGTTGATATCCTTATTCATGCTGTGGCATTCAGCCCAGAAATAAAAAATTCTGCAGTTAACACCTCAAGGGCAGCTTATCTTACCGCCTTAAGTGTTAGTGCTTATTCCCTTACCGCGCTTAGCAGGGCTGCACTTCCTTTGATGGAAGATAAACCAGGCGGCACTAGTGTAGTTGGGCTTTCCTATATCGGTGGCGAAAGAGTTGTTCCACATTATGGTGGTGGAATGTCCACCGCAAAATCTGCTTTGCAAATTGATGCCAAACAATTGGCAAGTAATTTGGGACCAAAAGGCATTAGGGTAAATATTATTTCAGCAGGCCCTTACGCTTCCCGTGCTGCAAAAGCTATTGGTGATATCGGCCAAATGATCGATCACGCTACCAGCAGATCCCCTTTGCCACGCCCGATAGAAGCCGATGAAGTTGGCAACGCCACTGCCTTTTTATGTAGCCCTTTGGCATCTGCAATCACGGGCCAAGTTTTATATGTTGATTGTGGCTATAATGTAATGGGCGTCTAACAACTTTGTTGTTTACTTAGAAAAAACCATTACTCCACAATGAGCCAGCGTAGGGATGACTTTAACCAAAGTCATCCCTGCTTTATTTAGCCATGCCTGATATTCTTTTTTACTATAAGCCCTGCCCTCGGTAAGAGAGAAAAGAGCAGCAGAATACAAAGCAATCTCCAAGGGGCCATCAAGTTCATCATTTAAAAAAACATCGTGAACAAGAAGTAAGCCACCTTTGGGAAGGGCTTTAACAAGTTTAGTGATAAGGCGAATGCATTCGGGTTCATCCCAATCATGCAAAATATTTGAGAGCAAAACAACATCCACGCCTGCGGGCACAGCATCTGCAAACATATCGCCCGGAAGGCTTGTAACCCTCGACGCGAGCCCTGCTTGATTTACAAAATTATCCGCAACTTTCAAAACCTCTGCGCCATCCCAAAGTATGGCCCTTAAATCTTTATTTTTTTCAAGCAAAGCAATCGAATAGAGTCCACTTCCTGCGCCAACATCAAGAAGAATTTTATAACCTGTAAGAGGGAGTTTTTCTGCAAGCACTGGTGCAACATTCATTGCCCTTCCAGAAAGGGACAAAGTCAGATTCATTGCACTTTCGGTTTTATCCATTGCGGAATCTAGGCCTTCACGAAAAATAAAAGCTGCGCCTACATCAGGCTTATCTGCATGAACAGGTTTTGAAACTCGAAGTCGATTCACCATTTCCAGCACACCAGAACTTTGCCCAGATAAGCCAATATAAGAAGCAATACTATGCCTTGAATCTTTTAGAAGCGTGGATTTTGCAATTTCAGAAAGCGTAAGATTCCCATCGTTTTCCAACAATAACCCGGAAGCTTTTAGCCCAGTAATCAACACAACCCAAGCTCGCCTTTCAAGCCCTAATTTGGCTCTCAATGACTCAGATCCAACTTGGTTTAAAGCTATTTCTTCAAAAAGATTAAAATGCACAACAGCGGCGGTTAGCAACTCTGTAGCATAATTCCCACGGAATAACTCAAATAAGGGGGCAGGATCAATCTTAGGAGAAACCATCGGGAAAATACTTGCTGCCATTTTTGCACCTTTTTTCAATGCGCTAATCATTTCATCAAACAAATATTCTATCATGCCCACAAATTATCAGTAAAACTTCTTCCCTACAATTCTTATGTTTTGCTAGCCAAACGGTCAATTTATGCCTAGATTATCATTTATAAGTCATTAAGAGTTGGCAATGCTTGGCATTTCCTCAAATATATGATGACACTGTTTGGCCTCTTTTCTAATGGAAATAACTATGAGCAATTCTGAACCTAAAGGCGATATCGCATTAATTGGCTTGGCTGTAATGGGCCAAAACTTAATTCTTAACATGAATGATCATGGTTACACTGTAGTTGCATACAACAGAACCACTTCCAAGGTGGACGATTTTCTTGCTAAAGAAGCCAAAGGAACTAAAGTAATTGGCGCACATAGTATTGAAGAAATGTGCAAACTGCTCAAAAAACCAAGACGCGTCATGATGCTTGTTAAAGCTGGTCAAGCAGTTGATGACTTTATCGAACAAATTCTTCCCCACCTTGAAAAAGGCGACATCATCATCGACGGTGGAAACTCGCTTTTTGGTGATACTGTAAGGCGAACCAAATATTTAGAATCAAAGGGGATTCTATTTATTGGCACAGGCGTTTCAGGTGGCGAAGAAGGTGCCCGTCGAGGGCCTAGCATTATGCCAGGCGGCAGTCCTGATGCTTGGAATCATGTCAAAGCTATCTTCCAGGATATTTCCGCTAAGGTTGAAGATGGAACCCCCTGCTGTGATTGGGTGGGTGAAGGTGGCGCTGGCCACTATGTAAAAATGGTCCACAATGGAATCGAATATGGTGATATGCAATTAATATGCGAAGCCTACGATATTTTGCATAAAGGTTTGGGGCTTTCTTACGATGAAATGCATAAAGTTTTTGAAGAATGGAACAAGGGCGAGCTTGATTCCTATCTAATCGAAATTACAAGAGACATCTTAAACTTCAAAGATACCGATGGCCAACCTATGGTTGAAAAAATCTTGGACGCAGCAGGCCAAAAAGGCACTGGCAAATGGACTGTAATCAACTCCCAAGAATTGGCCATGCCTGTAACGCTGATTTCTGAAGCCGTTTACGCTCGTTGCGTTTCCGCACTAAAAGATGAAAGAGTTATAGCCTCAAAGGCCATCAAGGGGCCCAAGCCTAACATTTCAGGTAAGAAAGAAAAGCTTATCCAAAATATTCACGACGCTCTTTATGCTTCTAAACTTGTTAGCTATGCCCAAGGCTATATGTTGATGCAAGCTGCAGCAAAGGAATATGGGTGGAAATTAAATTATGGTGGAATCGCCCTGATGTGGCGAGGCGGTTGCATTATTCGCAGCAGGTTCCTTGGTAAAATCAAAGAAGCTTTCGACCGAAAGAAAAACCTAAGCAATCTTTTGCTTGATAGTTACTTTAAAAAAGAAATGAAGCGTTCACAAAAAGGCTGGAGAAACATCGTTGCCTTAGCAATCAAAAAAGGCATTCCAGTACCAGCAATGAGCACTGCTTTGTCATTCTTTGATTCCTACCGAACAGAACGGTTACCAGCAAACCTACTGCAAGCCCAACGCGATTATTTTGGCGCGCATACCTACGAAAGAACTGATAAACCCAGAGGTGAATTCTTCCACACCAACTGGACTGGCCGTGGGGGCGATGTTTCAAGTTCCACTTACAACGCTTAAAGTTTAATTTTTCTAATCAACTTCGAACGGGGCCTTATTTTTAAGGTTCCGTTTCGCTTTTTAGGGGATCTTCTGGCCAAGCATGTTTTGGGTACCTGCCCCGCAAATCTTTTCGAACTTGCGGATAGGTGTTTTTCCAAAAACCTGCTAAGTCCAAGGTCAATTGCTGGGATCGATAATTAGGAGCCAACAAAGAAATTAATAAAGGAAGTTTGCCGCCACCAAGCTTAGGGGTTTCTTTCCAACCAAATAATTCTTGGATTCTTGCCTCTAGCAAAGGCGATTTTCCTAACTCGTACTTCAGGGGAACAATTTTTCCGCAAGGCAGTGTCAACTTCTCGGGCAGTTCTTTTTGCAAAGCAACATATTGCTCATGAGAAAGAATAGTTCTTACCGCATTAAACCAATCTCCACCCCGAACTTCTGAAAGTGTTTTTTTACCCTTACAGAGCCATAATAAAGGCTCCAATAAAGAATCTGAATCAATCACCGGGAAATTTTTATTCTGAAACAATTGACCATAAATATTTATCCGTTCCAACAATTGACCTGCAGGCGAATCAAGAACAGGAAGAACCTCTTTCAATTGGCTCATCAAACCCTGATGCAATATTTCTCCATTCAAATCATCTTGGGTTAAATGTGAATCTTTTTGATCCAACACTAAATCCATGTAATACGATTTTTGAATTGCAATGAGCTTCTTCAAACTAGGATCATATAGAACTTCACGTTGGGTTCTTTTAAAAACAGAGTCTAACCAATCCGCATTTATACCTGAAACCATTCTTGCAATAGATTCTTCATCACCCGACTGAATATCAACACAAACAAAAAAGCTATGATCCCTAACCATGCTTTTTTTAGATTGCACAACGCCACGATTACCAACCATCAAAGCTTTCAAGTCTTTTTTTTCTCGTCTTTTAGCAACACGATCCGGAAACCCAGCTAGTATTGCGCGAAGAAAATCTTCATCTGTTCCTGTATTTTCAAGATTTCTATCTTCACCAAATGAAGCAATCAATTGATCCCGGACCCGAAAAACATTTGCTGCCCGATCGGGATTCACATTGTTACTTTGCACCGAATTTCTAAATGATTGATAATGTTCAAGTAGTTCAACCACATCTAGCACATCTGAACTAGAAGCACTTTGATCACGCCTGAAATTTGATCCTTCAAAAGTTTGATTAAATACCGATCTCTCTGAAAGGATAGCTATGGCCAAAGAAACCCGGCGAAGACATTTATCAGCCCCTTTTAGAAAAATAGCAGACAGCCTTGGATGAAGTGGGATCTCATTCATCTTAACGCCCAGCGGGGTTATTTTACCTTGGTGGATAGCCTTTAAATTTTCCAGAAGCTTGATACCATTTTCAACCGCAAGGCGATTAGGTTTTTCAAACCAAGGAAATTCCTCCCAGTTGTTTTCTCCGAAAGCAAAAAGCCGTAACAAAGCTGCAGACAAATCAACCCGATAAATTTCAGGTTTATCGAAATCCTCCCGCATAATCTGATCTTTTTCAGACCAAAGTCTGGAACAAAAACCTGGAGATTCCCGCCCTGCCCTACCAGCCCGCTGATCCGCGGACGCCTTGGAAATACGAATTGTTTCGAGACTATTCAAACCCAATCTGTTATCAAAGAAACTTTTTTTCGCCTGCCCTGAATCAATCACCGCTTTAACGCCATTAACCGTTACCGATGTTTCTGCAACATTGGTGGACAATATCACCCTGTCTCGCGGAGCTTTTTTTAAAGATTTTTCCTGAACCTCGATGGGCAAATCCCCATGCAGAATGTGTATATCTAATCCGGGAAACTGTTTTTCAAGTTGCGCCTTGGAAGAAAGAATCTCATACATCCCAGACAAAAACACCAAGATGTCGCCCTTGGTTTTTTGTTGAATATTAAAAACTTCTGAAGTAATTGCATCTTCTAGTCGAAAATCTTTTTTAGACACTTGATAACTTATTTCGACAGGATACATTTTTCCCATGCTAGAGATCACCGGGCAATCATCCATATAGGCTGAAACTTTATGGCTATCAAGCGTCGCGCTCATCACAAGAATTTTTAAATCTTGTCTCACAGTTTTTTGTAACAACCTAGCCATGCCTAATAAAAGATCACTCTCTAAACTTCTCTCATGAAATTCATCGAAGACCAGGATTTTGCAATCAGAAAGATAGGGATCGGAGGACAACCAATTTAAAATGATTCCAGTTGTAACAACCAAACATTTTGTTTTGCTGGAATAATTAGAATCAAACCGGACTTGGTACCCAATTAAATCCCCAATTTTTGATCCCTGCAGATAGGCAATCCGTAAAGCAGAAGCTTTGGCAGCCAACCTTCGCGGTTCAATTAAAACAATGCCTTCATATCCCGCTTTTATTAATCCAATCGGAACAAGAGTCGTTTTTCCTGCTCCCGGGGGCGCATGAAGAACTGCGGCACTACCATTATCTAATGCATTGATTAACTCAGGCATAACCAAAGCTACTGGCAATGAATCCAGCTCATTCATGCTTAAACACCAAAAGTTATTTTGTTGAAAGCAATCATGTTAATTAGGTGGCGGCAAGTTCTGGCCAGAAGCTGGGGGAGGACTCATTTTATCTTTAAATTGCTGGAACCCTTTTTTCAAGGTATTGAGAAAAGGAGGAATTTGTGATGCAGACATAAAAACCCGAGCAGACACCACACTTCTGGGATAAAAAGTCGCAATAAAATCAAAAACAAAATCACTTGGGCTATGACTTATCATCACAGCATTGCTGTAGGAACCTTCCAGCATTTCATCTGCGATTTTCAATTGTGCATACAACTCGTCAATTGGCAATGGGACCGAACCTGGTGGAGGGGGTGGTAATTGCTGAGGTGCACCAAATTTAGCCTGAAACATCGAAAGATTTTCTTCAAGGGCATTGCAAAAACTTAGAAGGGAGGGCGGACTCATCACAACTCTAGCTACCACCCTTTGTGGCTGAACCATTCTTTGTAGAAAATCTAAAATAAACTCATTTTGACCATTCAACAATAAAGCGCCTGATGAAAAAACACCGCTGGAAACTTTTTCTGTAACCCTTGCGCTCACCTGGGAATATTTAACTTCCTGAGTTATGGTTTCGGGCTCTTTATTAGGTTCTGGATTTGCTTCCGAACTCATGAATCACCTTTAGAGTTTTTGCCTTCGTTTCGAAATACTACATGATTTAATAGTAAGTTTTATTAGTTAAAAACACCAGATGAACCTTAAAATTTAACGTTTTAAGGTAATCACTAAATCGCAGAAGAACTTTAAATAAGCGCTAGGATAGACCGCTTGAATAGTAGTTAAAAACAGGCAAGAATGACTTTTAAAGAAAATCAGGGGGTTCGAATAAGGGTAATCACCCCAATAATTATGAAAAGTAACGAAATTAGATTTGTTATTAAGCCAAAAACACCCAACCTACGAATATGAATAAAACGGTTTGCTAGCTCATTCTTTTTGACAATGCGTGCTTTTTTGCACCCCTCATTGCCAAGAAATATACACCTTATCCCAAAATAAACGCCAATTAAAGGCAATAAACTCATATTCGAAGCATTGGCGGTAAGGTCTTCTTGATATTTCAGCCATTCGTTTTGGTATTCAGCCCCAACATCTGCAAAATTATCACATTTTTCCGATACAATTTTCAACGGAAACCCACACGAACCGCAGCGTTCTTGTTCTTTTGATACTGAAGTATTACAGCCATAACAATGCATCGGAATTCCAAATACCCCTCTGAACTCATAGAATAATTATATATAAATATGCAAGCAAATATCAGTAGGTCAAGTATCAACGATGATTTCATGACCGATTATTTTTAAAATAAGTGGTATGGAGTACGGCTTACAGGTATAAAAATTTGTTTTAACCTAGCAAAGAATAAATCCCATGGGACACCGGCCAAACATCGAAACATTTCTGGAACATGCAAAAAGCAATAGCATGGTGCCGGTATTCAGGCAATTAACAGGAGATACCCTTACCCCTGTAAGTGCCTACTGCAAGTTATCCCAAGATAGATGGTCTTTTCTATTTGAAAGCGTTGTAGGTGGCGAAAAAGTAGGCCGCTATAGTTTTCTTGGTACAGATCCGTTTTTAAGATTCAGTGTTAAAAAGAAAACAGTCACAATCGAAACACGAAATCCCACTCAATCCGGAACTTTTATTCAAAGTATTTCAGAGCATAATGACCCTATTGCGCTTTTACAGGAATACATCAACAAATATCGTTCACCACATATTGCAGGTTTACCACGTTTTTGTGGGGGCGCAGTTGGTTTTACCGGTTACGACACAGTCCGATATGTAGAAGATCTGCCAAATACTCCACCAGACGACAGAAACCTCCCGGATTTATGCTTTGGTTTTTATGACCACATGGTGATTTTTGATCATATCAACAAGACTATCGCTGTAGTTGTGCATGCGCACATAACAGATAATGATAAAGAGCTTTCCTATAAGACTGCATGCGACAAAATCGATGCAATCGTACATCAACTTCAAAACAACCAGTGCACATTAAAAATCACAGACATACAACCAGAGGGAAAAGTCTCCCAACCATACAAATCTAACTTTACCAAAGAATCTTTTGAAAAAGCTGTGGATAAATGCAAGGAATACATTAATGCAGGCGATATATTCCAAATCGTATTAAGCCAGCGACTCGAAACAGAAACCAAAGCAAAGCCCTTTGACATCTACCGCACTCTCAGAGTAGTAAACCCAAGCCCATTCCTTTTCTTCCTTCGCTTTGATGAACTTTGCCTCATAGGAAGTTCACCAGAAATCATGGTCAGGGTGGAAGAACGCCATGTGACCATACGCCCCCTTGCAGGAACAAGGCCCAGGGGCAAAAACGAAGAAGAAGATAAGATTCTTGCACAAGACCTCATATCAGATCCCAAAGAAAGAGCAGAACACATCATGCTTGTAGATTTGGGCAGAAATGATGTAGGTAGAATCGCAGAGTTTGGCACAGTTCAAATATCTGATGTAATGACTGTTGAAAAATACAGCCATGTCATGCATTTATGTAGCACGGTGGAAGGTACACTAAAAAAGGAAATGACTGCACTAGATGCATTAAAGTCATGCCTACCTGCAGGAACACTGAGTGGAGCCCCCAAAGTAAGAGCAATGGAAATCATCGACGATTTGGAACCTCACAAAAGAGGCCCCTATGGCGGGGCCGTTGGATACATTGATTTTTCAGGGAACATGGACACCTGCATCGCGCTTAGAACAATGGTTTTAGTAGGCCAAAAAGCCTATCTTCAAGCTGGGGCAGGCGTTGTTGCAGATAGTGACCCTGCCAAGGAATATGAAGAAACACTCAACAAAGCAAAAGGATTACTCCGGGCTCTGGAGATCGCAGAGAAACAACTTTAAAGATCAAAACGCGTTAATTATTTTCTCGATTTCCTGAGGCAGCGGAGAAGATTTAAACAAATAAACCGACTTAGGTATTTGTGCTAGTTTCTCTTTTCCCAAATTACCTTTATCAGCTACAGCAAGCACATACTTTTGAAGTTTAAGCTTTTCCATGTCTTTGATTCTTCGTTCAACCATGACAGTGTTCCAGTTCCAAAGAATTTCTAGCCCAACAATTTTTTGATCTGTTTTCCTTTTAAGAACAAAATCTGGGATTAGTAAATCATCAGAATAATCAAGGTCGGAAATAGTATCCGATATATCCCATTCATCGATTCTTTTTTTGAACAAAAGAAGAAATGCATCGTTTTCCGGTGGGCGGTACATGCCAGAATCTGCGTAATGGGTAACCAATCCATCATTGCTGGTAATTTGGAATTTGCAGGGTTTCTTAGTTTTGCCCCAGAGCAATTCAGCTTCTAATTCAAATTCCGGGCACAATAAAAGAGCAGGCAGAAACAAGGCTATTTGAAAACCATATTTCTGGGTTGTTCGAAAAAGACTTAATGGACCATCAATCTGCAGGGTCAATCCATCTGCTTTATTTTTATCCACTGCGCACAACAATCGCTGAAACTTAAGCCATCGTGTTAACTGCCTTAGCCTTGCTGGAGGAGTCGATGAAGGCAATTTTACAACAATATTCAACGAGTTAAGCAATGCCCCTTGGGCAAGCGAAAGATTATACCTATGCATTAGATTCTGGGCATTGACCTTGGGTATTGCTAAAAGTTTATTTTCTGATTCAAGATCGGAATACAACAAAGCATCGATGAGATTTGGATCAACATCAGTTTGTTTCCCTACAAGCTCAAAAATGTTTTTACGAACTTCGATATCGGAAGATAACTTTCCTTCCTGCTTGAAATTTGAAGCTAACGAGAAAACAAGTTCCCTGATTTTTATCGCATCAAATTCTGTGGATTGTTCAAAACTACAGTTGTCCGAAAAAACTTTAACCAACCCTGCAAACACCAAAGCATCGGGAAGTGAACCGGGATACTCATTTATTTCTTCCTCAAATAAACTTCTTGATTGCCCCAAAAGATCCTTACCCTTGGATAAAATCCACTCTGCAACCGTACCCCATCTGGAATCGGAAGGATCAAGGTAACTGACCAGAAGTCTCCCCCTGTAGTTTTTCGCAAGCAATTTATTTCCTGTAAGCATCATGCTCCCTACGCTTTTTGCTAGTCAATTCTTCACTGGTGTTCCTGCTAATTACTTCGTAAAGAATGGCGCGTTTATCTTTATACTTTCTTAAGATTCTGCCCAATCGCTGAACATGCTCACGCACGGTTCCGGAACCTGAAAGCACAATGCCAACGCCAGCACTAGGAACATCAACCCCTTCGTTAAGAACCTTATTGGTAACGACCGCAAGATATTCCCCAGACTTAAATTTATCTAAGGTTTGCTTTCGCTCTTTAGCCTTGGTTTCATGGGTAACAGCAGGGATAAGGAACCTCCTGGAAATCGCATAAACCATCGTGTTATCGCCTGCAAAAATAATACAGGGATCATTCGCATGCTTAAGAAGGAGGTTTTCCAAGACATCAATTTTTGCTTTTGAATGCAACGCTATTTTCTTTTGCAGCCTGAAAGCATCGTAGGCTTTTTTCGCTTCTTGAAAGCGTGAACTTTCCGCAAGAAACCGCTGCCAGCCACTAGGATCTCTAAGGCTGATCCCCCTTTTTATAAGGTAATCACGATACAACTTTCTTGCATTTTCGTAATCAATTTTTTCATCAGGGGAAAGATCTACATGAATGATTTCTGATTCATAACTAGCTAAATAACTACCTGCGAGTTCTCCAATTTCTTTTCGGAAAACAAAGGGGCCTATCAAATGCTCAAGCATTGTTTCGTTTCCATCGGTTCTTTCGGGGGTTGCTGTAAGCCCCAAACGGAATGGCGCAATCGAACCTAATGCGATATTCGAATAAACCGAGCCAGGCAAATGATGACATTCATCAAAAACTAAAAAGCCGAATTTATTGCCCCACTTTGCCAAATGAATATGAGCGGAATCATAAGTGGTAACGGTAACGTCATGAACTTCGTGAGTTCCACCCCCCATCATCCCAACAGGTACCCCTAATGAAGTGGATAGAACTGAATGCCACTGATTCATCAAATCAATAGTAGGGGTTACAACCAAGGTGGGGCGCTGCATTCGAATAATAGCTAAAACTGCAAGGAATGTTTTACCTGTGCCCGTGGGCAAAACAACAACCCCTCGGGATTTTTTACTCCACCAAGATTCAAGAGCTTCTAACTGATAAGGGAACGGCTGACGAACATCTTTCGTCACCCACTCCTGATTTTGATAAAGCTTAGCAGAATCTTTAAAACCAATTTTAAGTGAAACCAAGCCTTGAATAAGGGCCCTGTAATAGATGGCCTCACACCGGAAATTTTTGGTTCTTGGATCGGGCAAAAGAAAAGGAAGGCTTTGGGTTAAATCCTGGGATAAACCATTAACTACAAGAGTTCCTTCATGAAATGTAATCGTTACCAAATTTATTTCATCCATGAAAAGAATGCTCGTAAGAATTATTTTGGATTGGGGGCATCCTCAACCCTTGCAAGAAAGCTGGCGAAACTGCGCCATCGTTCAGCAAAAAGATAAAAAGCAGGAACAAGAAACAAAGTTACAACAGTCGAAAACAAAATACCACCAATAATAGCACGCGCCATTGGAGCCCTGGTTTCAGCTCCAGGCCCGACACCAAAAGCTGCAGGTATAGCACCCGCTATTGTTGCGATCGATGTCATAAGAATAGGCCTCAATCGAACAGGGCAGGCTTTAACCAAAGCTTCCTCCACGCCCATCCCCTGCTCTCTTAATTGATTGGTGTAATCAACAAGAATAATCGAATTCTTTTTTACCAAACCCATAAGAAGAATAAATCCAATCATACTCATCATGTTTAATGTATCACCTGTCAGCCAAAGTGTGATCAATGCGCCTGTGACCGCAAATGGCATTGCAAGAATAACGGTAAATGGATGGATAAATGAATTAAATTGAATTCCTAAAATCATGTAAGCAATAACAATGCCCAACATCAAGGCAAACATAAGGCTTGTCATTGTTTCTTTAAGCGCACTCGCATTACCTAATTCAACTAGAGTTACATTTTCAGGAAGCAGGCCTGTAGCAAGTTCTTTACATTTTGCAATTGCTTCGCCTTGAGAAACACCTTCAGAAGTGTTAGCAGTAATCTCGATTTTACGTTGATGATTATAACGGTTGATGACTGGCAGAGTTGAAACAGTTTTGAGTTCCTGCACGACATCTTCAACAGTGACAAGCTTGTTATCACCCGCTCTAAGAGTCATAAGAAGAAGATTTTCTGGTGAGGTTCGTTCTTGTTCTTGGAAACGGACACGGACATCATAACGCCTGCCCTTATCAGTAAATCTTCCAACGCGTTCACCCCCAACAAGAAGGCTAATACTTTCAGCAAGGCGAGAAACAGGCATGCCCAATAATGCAAGTTTTTCACGATCGGGAGTAACCTGAACTTCAGGCATACCGGGCCTATAATCCATATCAACATCGGTAAGTAAAGGGAGGTTATTTTTGGTCAAAGAATGATTCATCGAATCAACAATTTTACGGCCTATATCAGGTAGAATTTTCCAGTCTCCTTGAATGGAAAAATCTATAGGATCACCACGCTGAGGGGTAAAACCTTCGGTCGATTGATCTCGAACTACAACTCGTACATCTTCAACTTGCATGAGTTCTTTTCGGATTAAAGGGCCAAGTTGCTGCTGAGTCAACGAGCGATCAGATCGTGGAACAAGTTGGACAAAAATATCAGCTTCATTCATCAACAAGCCTGATTCGGTTGCAACTGCAGTCATAATACCTGCCACTTCATCCCGATCTGAAAGTATAGTCTCGCAGCGGCCAAGCAAATTTCCGATTTCATCAATACTAGCACCAACCGGGGCAACCACATGAACTAGTAATCTGCTCTGGTCTTCGCTAGGAACAAGTTCCTGACCTAAAATTCCAATTCCCAGAAAAAGGCCAGTTGCCAAGGCTATGAAAACCCCAAGCACGAGAACAAGATTGGTATGTTTAAGTGAGTACCCCAACAACCTGGCATAAGCAGATGTTGTAAGATTCAAAGCCCAGTCGGTGGGCGTCAGAAATAATGGTTTTAAAATATAAAATTGAACAGCCCAGAGCCCCAATTTAAAATAGCGTATAAACAAAACAAGAACCAAAACCTCGATAACAACTTCTAAGGAAAAAGCCATCCAGGCTTGTTTTCCAGATAGAAACTGAAAAGGGTCAAGAAACATGGGAAAGGATTCTGCAAGGTATTTAAAGAAGAACTTGACGGGCCAACAATAAGATTGAAGCATAGAACCGGTCGCTGCATAAAACTTTAAAATCAATAAAGGGATTTGGATCATCAAACTGATCAACAAAACAAGGATGATATGAATTGGGCGCGGGGCCTTTTCTTCCTCATGAGCAAGCTTGAGAAAAAAAGCACTTAGCATAGGTGTGAGGGTTAAAGCACATACAAGCGAAAGAATAACAGCAACACTAACTGTGACGCCAAACTGAAAGAAAAATCTACCAATGGTTCCCGACATGAAAGCAACGGGGAGAAAAATAGCAGCAATGGAAAAGGTGGAAGCCATGGCTGCAAAGCTAATTTCGTTTGCTCCCTGTAAGGCAGCATCGATCATAGACAACCCTTTTTCCCTAAGCCTGTAAATATTTTCAAGCACCAAGATTGCATCATCAACTACAACACCAACAGAAAGAGAAAGGCCAAGAAGGGTCATTAAATTGATGGTAAAAGGAGGCCAACCAAAAAACTTCACCCCGTAATTGATAAAGAAGAAGGTTCCAATCAGGGATGTTGGAATGGAAAGGCAAATATTCACGGTTGTGCCAATCGAACCAAGAAACAAATAACAAACAACCCCTGTAAAAAGCACACCGAGCATTAAGGTTAGTTTTAATTCATCTATGTTTTCCCTTACAAAAACCGAAGAATCGACAGGTACATTAAGCTCTACACCAGGAGGCAGCATTTTTCGCAACCGAGGCAACTCCTTCCTTACATTTTCACACAAACCAACTAAATTCCCGCCAATTGCTTTTCGAATTCCAACTGCAATTGCAGGCATGCGATTAAATCTAGCCAAGCTCCTTCGGTCTTCCATTCCATCTTCAACCACCGCGAGATCTTCAAGAAGAATATGCTGCCCATCTCTTTGCGTAACCAAAAGCTTTCGAAATTCATTTACAGAATAAGCTTCGCCCATGGTGCGAAGATTAAACTCCACCATTTTGCTTTGAATATACCCTGCAGGCATTTCTGCATGTTGTTTCAGAATTGCCTGCCTGACATCATCCGCAGCAAGATTGAAACTTGTAAGCTTATCTCGATCAACCCAGATTCGGATGGATCGTGCCTGCAAACCCGCAAATTGAACGCCACCAACTTCAGCAATTGCAGCAATTTCTTGCTTGAGCTCTTTCTCCGCAAAATCACTGATTCGATGCAAAGGGGCGCTCCCCGATAATGTCAGCCACATCACAGGAAGATTATTAGGGTTAACTTTGGTTATCACTGGGGGATCAATATCGACTGGCAGCCTTCGCCTGGCAGCACTCACCGCATTTTGAACATCCTGCATTGCAACATCAATATTTCTTTCAAGCCTGAAATAAACGGTGACAAGGCTAATGCCTTCCATGCTGCGGGACATGATATAGTCAACACCTTCCACACTAGCCACTGCATCTTCAACGACATCAGTAATATCCCCATCCATGATATCGGGCGAAGCTGCTTCTCTAGTAACCGCAATACTAACAACGGGAAAATCAATTTCAGGAAACTGGCTGACCCCCAAACCTTGATAGCCGAGCCATCCGAAAATTATCATTGCGGCAGAAACCATGACAGCAAACACAGGGTTTCGAATACTTAAAGCAGGCAAACTCATGTTGTTTTCAAACCTCGATGGGCTGCAATGCAGCTTGATTAGATTGTTTGATATTAGAAGCAGGCGGAAGAACCGGTGAAGCCTTAACACCCTTGGACAACGAGTTTAGCCAATGGTTTATTTTTTCAAGAAGAACATAAAACGAAGGAACAACGATGAGAGTAATCAGGGTAGAAAGGAAAATCCCACCAATAACACTTCTAGCAAGAGGGCCTCTGTTTTCAGCACCAGCACCAAAGCCAAATGCAAGCGGTACAACCCCAGCAATTGTAGCAAGAGAAGTCATCATAATGGGCCTTAAGCGAACAAAGCCAGCTTCCAACATTGATTCTCTGGCATTTTTGCCTGCTTCACGAAAATGGTTCGCACAATCCACCAGTATAATTGAATTCTTTTTAACCAACCCTGCAAGAAGAACTAAACCAATCATACTCATAAGATTGAGCGTATCTCCACAAAGCCAAAGCACAAGAAGCCCGCCAGTTACACCAAAAGGTACTGCCCACAAAACAGTTAATGGATGAACAAAAGAATTAAACTGAATTCCAAGAATCATATACGCGACCAAAAAACCAAAAACAAGTGAACGCCACATGCTATCAATGGTTTGCGCCATCGCCTTGGCATTCCCTAATTGAACAGAACGATAACTTGGAGGGAGTCCCATTTCTTCGCGAACATCTTCAGCAATCTGTTTGCATCGAGCGATGGATTCACCCTGCGAAACGCCCGGGCTCATGTTGGCAGTAATTTCTATCTTGCGTAAATGATTATAACGGTTAATCAACGGCAGGGTCGAAACAGTTCTATGCTGGCTAAGATCATTGATGGGAATAGTTGGTGGATTTACTCCTGCAGATAAAGGAATTTCTTGCCTGATGTGTAAATTGCTCAAAAGATCTGGCGTATCACGCTGATTCTCCAAAAGCCTCATCCGAACATCATATCGTTTATCTTCATCAGTAAATCGACCGTTGCGCACACCGCCAAATGCAACATTCAAAAGAAATGCCAGTTTCTTTATGGGTACGTTCATCTCTGATGCTTTATCACGATCGGGAAAAAGCTGTTCTTCAGGCATACCAGGCCGGTAGTCTGAATTAACATCAGCAACCATGCCGCTTTCAATCATGCGTAGACGAACTTTTTCAGCGTAATCAACAACTGTTTTCCAATCAGGCCCTTGAATTGCAAAATCAATAGGGAAGCCCCTAGTGGGAGTAAATCCCTGCGTGGATAGATCTAA
Organism: uncultured Planctomycetaceae bacterium; assembly: GCA_903960945.1. GTDB lineage: Bacteria > Planctomycetota > Planctomycetia > Gemmatales > Gemmataceae > UBA969. The sequence goes on along the minus strand of CAJCCR010000122.1, from coordinate 7,083 downwards.
AACAATTGGCCTAACTCCAGCAAGAGCCGACAGCTTTTTTCTAACATCCTGAATGATTTGAGTCTGAGTCAAAGTTCGATCCATAGAGGAAACTAATCGGATAAAAACAACCCCTTCAGAAATAAGCATCCCAGGTCGAATAGAAATCGAAGAAAACATCGCAGCAATGATTTCAGCGCCCGTCACCGGATCTTTCAAATTGACAAGAACATTTTCACACTTACCAATCATTTCCTCAACATAATCAATGCTTACCCCAACCGGACAAATCAAACTTATGACAAAACGATTTTGATCCTCGCTAGGAACAAGCTCTGTCCCAATTGGCTTGATTACAATAGATGGGGTGCCAATTTTAGCGGTAACCCAAGAAGGAAGGGGGATTTTCAAGCCTGTAACTAAAAAACCAAGTGAACAGGCAAAGCTAAAAGCTATGGGAAGAATGACGACCGGATAATCAACAGCGAATCGAAGAACTCTTTTATAAACGAACTCCATAAAACTCATCACCACATGAGTAGGCAAAACCAAAAGAGGATAAACAACATATTTGTCTGCACCCCACCATGTGTATCTGAAGAGATTAATCGGCAAAGACATGGCACCACGCATCGTGGGCGGTTTGATTAAAACCTCTTTATGAAGCTTTAAAAACAAAGAGGAAAGCATGGGTGTAATTGTTAACGAAACAACCAGAGAAATTAAAACTGCAACCGTAACCGTAATACCAAACTGAAAGAAAAACTGTCCGACTACGCCCTGCATAAATGCTACAGGAATAAAAATTGCAACGATTGAAAGTGTAGAGGCCAATGCAGCAAACGAAATTTCATTAGCTCCATTAAAAGCTGCTTGGAACCGGGTTTCCCCATTCTCCATGCGCCTGTAAATGTTTTCGAGCACCAAAATAGCATCATCCACCACCACACCTACAGAAAGCGAAAGCCCAAGAAGTGTCATAAAATTTAAAGTAAAACCAAGATACTTCATGACAACAAAAGTTCCCATGATGGAAACCGGGATCGATACACAAACATTCAAGGTGGAACTCATTGAGCCTAAAAACATCAACGCAACTAATGCGGTAAGTACAACCCCCATAACAAGTGAATGCTTTACCTCCTCGATATCATCTTTAATAAACAAGGAAAAATCGGTTGATATGCCTATCTCAACGCCCTCGGGCGCAAGGGCCCGCAAAATTGGTAGCCTTCTTTTCACTTCGTCGCAAACTTGAACAACATTGGCCCCTGTTGCTCGCATTACGCCAACGCCTACAGTTGTTTCCTTATTGAATCTTGCAAAAGACCTTCTGTCGGTCATGCCATCTTCAATAATTGCAACATCGCCCAAAGTAACAATCGAGCCATCTGGTTTTGAAATAACTGGCAAACGAGCAAATTCTTTAGGAGTCTTTGCTTCGCCCATTAACCTTACATTGATTTCTCGTTTATCCGATTTAAGATAACCAGCGGGCTTTTCGACATGCTCAGCCTCAAGCGCGCGAAAAACATCTAATGCATCAATATGAAAAGCCTCTAATTTTTCCTGATCGATCCAAATACGCATATTTCTAGGGCGCAAGCCACCGTACATCACTCCGCCACAGCCGGGAATTGTTTGAATCTGCTGCTTAAGAATATCATTCACAAAGCGATTGATTTCAGGAAGAGGCTTCTGCCCATGAATACCCAGCCAAATAATCGGAAACTTATTGAAATTAACTTTCGAAATAACAGGTGGGTCTATATCTGTGGGCAATCTGTTCATAGCCGAAGAAACAGCATTTTGCACATCCTGCATCGCTGCATCAATATTTCTTTCAAGCCGAAAAAACACCGTCGTTACGGCAGATCCCTGCAAACTTTGAGACTGGATGTAATCTATCCCTTCAACGCTTGAAACAGCATCCTCAATAATATCTGTAACATCATAATCCATTGTCTCTGGTGAAGCAGATTCTCTCGTGGTGTTAATACTAACAACCGGAAAGTCAAGCTCAGGAAATTGACTAATACCCAAACCACGATAGGCAATAGAACCAAAAACCACGAGTGCGGCACTGATCATAACAGCGAAAACAGGATTTTTAATACTTAAATCAGAAAGGGTCATTATCCACCAAATAGGTATTGATTACTTACTTTTAGCTTCCTTAAACTTTTTCAACAACTCTTGTTCCATCTCCTTAGGCACTTCTACAGGAGTCCCCTCTTCAAGAGCATCAGCGCCTTTACGAACAATCCAATCGCCCTCTCCTGCGCCATCCAAGACTTCGACAACTCCAGGCTTTCTTAAACCAAGTTGCAATGTTCTTGGCTTTGCAATCCACTCAATGGATCCATCAGCGGTAACTCTGGGCATAGGCTGAAAAATTATAAACCCTTTTTCACTAGCGCGAACCGCTTCCTCAGGAACCACTAAGGCATCTTTTTTACCAGGAAGATCACATATGATTTTTGCTGTATATCCCGGCCTCAATTGCGACGAAAAAGCGGATTGGTCAATCATTCCCTTACATTCAAACATGTGAGTGTCAGGGCTTGCAACTGAACTGATGAAAAACAATCGGGCAGTAAGATTTTCTCGAGGCAAAGCACGAAGAGTAAATCGCATTTCATACCCAAAAGGCAATAAAGAGGAAGCATCTGCTGCGGAAATCGTAAGAGCATTAAAAGGTGAAATCAAAGTATTCGAGATCAAGCACGCCGATCTAAGAAACTCTTCTTTATCCAGCAAGGCCCTTAAGCCAGGCGCAGATTTTTCAGGGACATACCCCACCAGACGAATTCGACTTAAGTTGGCAATTGTTGCGATCACGGTTTTATCTTCAAGATAACTACCAACGGTGACCTTGCGTTGGTTGATTTGCCCCGAATATGGAGCCTTGACCTGCGAGCGTTTAAAATTATTCTCTGCAAGTTCCCTTGCAGCCCTGGCTTGTAAAGCCTCAGCTTCAGCAAGTTTAGAATTCCCAGCGGCGCGGACTCGGTCCTCTGCAGAACTGCCAATTCCTGCAAGGCGAGTCAGCCCTTCAAGATCACGACTTAAAACAAATGCTGTCTCAGCTTTTTTTTCCATTGCGAGTGCGGAATCATAATTAGCCTTATGCCTCTTTTGATCAATACGCACCAATAAAGTATCCCGATCCACCCATTGGCCTTCGCGAAACAAAACATCATCAACGACGCCGCTAACACCTGCAGCAATATCAGTCTGCCCTTCGGCCTCAAGGTGCCCAACGGTTTCCAAGGTAGCTTGAAAAGGTTGCTTTTGAATTTTATAGAGTTCAATTTTACGTTTGAGCTTCATCTGGGAAGGCCGAACTTCGGAACCACCTTTAGGAGCTTCTAGACCTTTCTTGGAACAGCCAGAAAATAAAATTACAAAGAGAGATAAAACCCCAAGGGTACGTAAATAGGGAACACAAATAAAGCACTTACAAAGAAACATCAGAAAGAATCTCCGTTGTACAAGGCTAATGAAAGCCAAGGCTATTGAAAGCCACAAAGGTAGGTGATAAAGTGAAGACTGACCGGTCAGTTCTATTGTAAATTGATTTTAGACACTAGTCAATCATCTAGTTTCAAGGTTTTCGAAATGACTACAAAATCTACCATCCCTCAGGAGAAAATCCTAGCAGCCGCAGAGGTTATGTTTGCCTCTAAACGATTCCACGAAGTCCTCATGGAAGATATAGCCATTGGAGCAGGGGTAGGGAAAGGCACTATTTATCGCTATTTTAAAAACAAAGAAGAACTCTATGCTGCGCTACTGAAAGATGCATCCACGGAACTTATGAAACTCATCGAAAATGCTGTGAAAGCCGAAGTTTCCTGCAAAAACAAGCTTATCGTTATTCTTGAAACATCCATCAATCTTTTTGATGCCAGGCCTCATTTATTTGACCTCATTCTTCATGCAGAGGCTTTTCAACGAACTTCGGTTGAATTTCCTTGGCAAGAAACCCGCTGGAATGTAATTCAGCTCGTGGAATCGTTATTTATACTGGCAGAAGATCAAAAAGAATTCTTCATCCAAAACCCAAAGGAATCTGCCCTCCTCCTTTTGGGCGGGCTCCGAGCTATCATAAGATTTGGCAATAAACCCAGACAAAAGCAGCTTTGCAACGATATTGTGGATCATTTCCTTAACGGCTTTTCAAAATCTCTTCCACTAGCAACTTGAATCAGCTTAAGATCAAACTGATTAAAGCTTTATGTTAATTACCCATATTTATTACCAGCCTCATTTACGCCCAATCTTCATGAAGCATTCTTAATTTTGTATAACAGATATCTAAGGCTTTCCAGAATACTGGGAACACATTATTCAACTATGGTCCGATCACCAGGCTGAATCTCCAATGAAAAACAACAATATCAAAGTATTCAGCGGTCGGGCCAACTTAGCTTTGGCTGAAAAAATTGCTTTTCATCTCAACGACACCTTGGGAAAGATAACCCTGACTGATTTTCCCGATGGTGAAAATTATGTGCGTATCGACGAAGATGTTCGAGGCAGAGATATTTTTCTTGTCCAGCCCACATGCCCGCCAGTAAATGAAAATCTAATGGAACTCCTCGTGATGCTCGACTGCTTTAAAAGAGCAAGTGCAGCCCGTATCACGGCGGTAATCCCATATTATGGCTATGCCAGACAAGATCGCAAAGATGTAGGCAGGGTGCCCATCACCGCCAAAATGGTTGCAGATATTATTACTGTTGCAGGAGCGAACCGAGTTCTAGCATTAGATTTACATGCAGCTCAAGTTCAAGGCTTTTTCAATGTCCCCGTTGATCACCTTCACGCTAGCCCCGTAATTTGTGATTATGTTCGAAGTTTTAATATTCCGCCCGATGAACTCGTCATACTAAGCCCAGATGAAGGCAGCATCAAAAAAGCGCTGATGTACCAAAAGAAGCTTGGCGGCGGTATTGCGATCGTCGATAAACGAAGATCAAGTGCAACCGAGACTAATCAAGCTAATCTCATTGGCTGTTCCATGGATGGAAAAGTTGCTGTGATTTTCGACGATATGATTTCCACTGCGGGCACTGTGGTTGGTGCAGCCCATGTTGCAAAGCTAAATGGGGCAAGAGAAGTTTATGTTTGCGCAACCCATGGTGTATTTTGCGGGCCAGCAGTTGAACGACTAAACGGGGCCCCAATCAAAGAAATAATTGTAACCGACACAATTCCACTTCCGCCCGACAAACAGCTCCCCAACGTTAAGATTCTATCCGCTGCTCCATTGCTTGCAGATGCTATTCGAAGAATCCATTTGAATGAATCCGTAAGCAAGCTATTCGAATAACCAAAGCTCGAATCAAGTGGCAGAACTTTTGGGTTTGATAAACAAGCCTGCTATGCGTTCAAAAAGCCTAGTACCAGTCTGCCTTCTTACAATTTCATCCGCAACGGTACCAAGAAGAAGCGCAAGCCCGATAACGGTAAACTCTAGGTCGCTGGGAATGCCTGCAAAAATAACAAAGCTTCGCAGTAAGGGAAGAATTGCGGTTCCTAAAAGAATTCCAACCACCATACCTTCACCGCCTCGCAAACTAAATCCGCCAAGCACCGCCCCCGTAATTGCATATAGCTCAAACCAACTTCCTGCGTTAGAAGGAGATGCGGAACGAACCTTTAAAAGAAACAAGATCCCACCAAGGCCAGCAAGGGTGGAACATAAAATATAAGCGATGGTTTTGTACCTATCAGTACGAATGCCTGCATATTTGGCGGCCTGCTCATTAAAACCTAATGCATAAAGGTATCTGCCAAAAACACTCTGATGAAGGAAAACCGTTGCGATAATCGCAAGAAAAAACAAAAGCACCAATGGCATGGGAATATTCAGCCAAGGACCAATGGCTTCAGGTAATCCAAGCCAATCGCCCAAGGGCAAATTGCCACGCTGTAAAAAAAGAAAAGCATCCAAGTCCTGACGATCGCCAATTCCAACATCTCTAGAAGAATCACGGAGAACCCTGCCGGGTGTATCCCAACCTTGGGAAAACTTTTGCCCCAGTTCCTTAAATTTGATCAGTGTAAGCAACTGTGCTAAACCTCGATAAATAAAGAGGCCACATAAAGTAACAATGAATGGCTGCAAATTCCCCTTAGTAATGAGAACACCATGAATCCATCCGATAAATGCAGAAACAATCAAAACCAGTACCGCACCGATATAGGGGTTGAATCCGTTTTCAAGAAACAAACCAAAGGCGACTGCTGCGAGGCAAACAACGGAACCTATCGAAAGATCAATGCCACCAGTGATGATTACAAAACCAACCCCGAGGGTAAGAACGCCCCACTCGCCAATACGGCGCTCTAAGTTAATATGATTTTCCAAGCTGCGAGCCTGCGGATCAGACATCATCAACAATGCGTAAAGAGTAAATACAACTACTAGAATTCCAAAGATCCTGATCATTTGACATTTACCTCTTTTGAACCAGTAGCAAGCAGCATGACCGATTCTTCATTAATATCATTACCAGAAAGTTCACCTTGCAAATTTCCTTCATGAAGAACAACAACACGCTGGCTTAGGCGGATTACTTCTTCCATATCACTAGAAATCATAAGAATAGCAACTTCAAGGCTAGCAAGGTGACGAATTAGCTCATAGATTTCAGCTTTCGCCCCAACGTCAACGCCTCTGGTGGGCTCATCAAGAATCAAAACTTTTGGTCCTACAGCCAACCATTTTGCAAGAACAACCTTCTGCTGATTTCCACCACTTAAAAGACCAGCCAGTTTATTCGCATTGGTAGTTTTAATGCCAAGCCTTTGAATACTATCGGAAGACAGTTTTGCTTCTTTGAATGGATCAACAAGAAAAAATCGGGAGATAGTTTTAAGATTGGGGAGAGAAAGATTGTGCTTGATGCTTTGTAAAAGGATCAAGCCATGATGCCTGCGATCTTCTGGAACCAAAAGCAAACCAGCAGCAATAGCATCGACAGGCGAGCGGGGAAGAAAATTTTCGCCATCGAGAATCGCCCTGCCTCCTTGGGAAGGCCGAATTCCAAACAGAGTTTCTGCTAACTCTGTTCTTCCTGCGCCAACCAAACC
>CAJCCR010000121.1 GCA_903960945.1 uncultured Planctomycetaceae bacterium | reverse complement strand
GGCAATATGAACATGAATATGCCCGGGAATTATAATCAAGCTGTGTTCATTCAGAATGTTCAAAACATCATGAATAGCATCATGGCGCTTGATCCAAAAAGCTGGCAACCTGAAGGGGCCGGATCAATTGTTTTCGAACCAAGCACCATGTCACTCATCATTAGGCAAACAGCAGAGTTTCATTTTTTGGTTGGTTCCAAGTAGCCGTTTAATTTATCCGGACAAAATTACTATGAGTGAGTTTTTTCCTCTTCCTAATGAATTGGCAAAGCACAATATCTTTCCAGGGGTAAGTATCACCACCTGTGCTGCTTCTAAGATGATGATGTCGCTAGTTAAGATGGAGCCTAATTCGGAAGTTAAAAGCCATTCTCACCCACATGAGCAAATTGGAATTGTGCTCAAGGGCAGGGCAGTTTTTAAAATAGGCGATGAAAAGAAAGAACTTGCTGTAGGCGACTTTTATCGCATTCCTTCAAATGTGGTTCATCAGGTTTGGTCGTTTGAAGAAGGCGCTGAAGCACTTGATATTTTTAGTCCCATTCGCGAAGATTATCTCTAAGCTGCCAGTCTGATTTGCTCTGCCTTCATCATTGGCTTATTGTCCATGTAAAGCTCCATACGCCTTAAGGCTTCGATTGATCTTCCTTCATCAACCCCAAAACTAACTCTGGCATAACCCGCTCCGGATGGGCCAAAGAAAGTTCCTGGCTTAATCAAAACCTTGTAATTTAATTCCAGTTCCTGACAGAAGTGAACCGAATTCATTTCTTTGCGCCAAATAGGAATCCAAATATATGGGCCTCCGGCAGGCCAAAAAGGATCCAATCCCATCCCTGCAAGTTTTTGAAAATTGTGCTTTCTGTTTTCCGTAAGACGATGCAGAAACTCATACCATTCGTTTGATTGTGCTTTTTGGATTGAATCAACAAGAATTTGCTGGCTTAATACGCTTGTGCTTGCATTGCGCATTTTTAACAATAACTTGCATGGGGCAATTAAATTCTCGTTACCGGTTAACCATCCCACATTTGCGGCAGATATTCCGTGGCTTATACTTAAACTGCCAGCATTAAGTGATAGTTTTCGCGTCTCATTTGAGTTGCCTGGGTGGAAAGGGCTTCCATCCAGTTGCAAACCCATCAAAGAATGATCCCAAATCAACAGGCAATTGTTTTTTGAAGCGCAGTCGCCTATTCTTAGGAAATCTTCCTCATGGAAAACTCCACCTGTTGGAATAGATGGATTTGATAAAATTGCGATTCTGCTTTTTCGCATCTGTTTCTTTAATTCTGTTTCGGAAAAATGCAATCTTCCTTCTTCATGCCGTAAAGTAATCCAGATTGGATTAGAGCCATGATTGCGAACAAGTTGTTCATGATTCGCTGGGCAAGGATCTGGTAAAAGAACATTATCTCCAGGGTTTACAAAGGTTTCTAGCGCGGTTTGAATTGCATGATTTATCCCATTTGTAATTAACACTTCATTGACTGGATTAAAAGGTACACCGTATTCAAGGTCGAGGTAATTTGAAACTGCATCCCGGGTTTCAGAAAATCCTTCTTGTGGAGATAAATCTTTAACAACCAAGGTTCGAGGTAGAACCTGGACAGGAATTCCCAACCCTTGGATGTGATCGCAAGAAAGGTCAAGATAATCAGGAGAGGGTGTATTTATGAAAGTATCGGCGTTTACAAATGATTCAAAATCGCCCTGCAAAATTGTATCACTGCAGCTCGCAAGGATATTATTAGGTGCGGAAAATAAATTTTTTGCACCAGGAATCCAGTTGCCTAAGCCTGCTTCTGCCAGTGTTTTTTTAAGCCAAAAAGGGTATTTCACAGTTGTATCTTCCAAAAAATTAAGGGAACTAGCTGCCTTTATCCTCAATATTAATTTCTGAAAAGACCAGTTTCATAAGGTGATACAGTTTTTCTTTTTAATAGCGAAATACTGGTAAAATAGGCGGAATTGAGGAGGTATTGTAATTAAGCCGAAGGAG
>CAJCCR010000120.1 GCA_903960945.1 uncultured Planctomycetaceae bacterium | reverse complement strand
TTGGTTGCAAATCATGCCCGTGAAGCGGGTGTTGATACCAGCAATGTAATGTATTCCAAAGATGAAAGGCTAGGGCTTTACTTTCTGGAATTTGGCGCAGCCCCTCGTGCTAGCAGCGTTATTTATGATCGCAAGGGTTCTGCCATCGCAGCAGTTCAGCCCGGTATGATTCCTTGGGCCAAGGTTTTTGCAGGTTCCAAATGGTTTCATGTTACTGGGATCACTCCTGCGTTAAGCGCATCTAGTGCTGCGGCTACACGCGAAGCTATGATGGCTGCAAAAGCCGCTGGTGTTAAAACCAGCATGGATTTGAATTACCGTGTCAAGCTTTGGACCACAACCGAAGCGGGTAATTGCCTTTCTGATTTGATGCAATATTGCGATGTGCTTATCACCACCGAGGAGGATGTTGAGAAAGTGTTTGGCATCACTGGATCCAACTATGAAGAAGTTGCAGCAAAGGTGGCAGATAAATTCAAACTCGACATTGTTGCGATCACCCTGCGGGAAAACCCGTTAGTCTGGCGTAACACCTGGACGGGAATGGCCTATCAAAAAGGCAAGGTCTATAAAACTCGCACTTATGAGGTTGAAATTGTTGATAGATTAGGTGCGGGCGATTCCTTCGCTGCGGGTTTGATTCATGGATTGCTGGGTGGCGATGTGCAAAATGCTCTGGATTGGGGCGTTGCAACCAGTGCGATCAAACATTCGATTCCCGGCGATTTTGCCTGGGTTCGCCCTGAAGAAGTCGAAGCGCTTCTTAAAGGTGGCGGTCTTCGTATCAGTAGATAATCTCACGGAGCATGCCCATGCGTTATTTAAGTGCTGAAGAAGCCCGGAATGTGGATTGGCTTGCCAAAAGCCAGGGGCATATCATGGGAATTGTTCTCATGGAAAACGCAGGCAGGGGCATTGCAGAAATTCTTCTTGCAGAGAATCCAAAAGGGAAAGTGGTGATTTGCTGTGGCAGGGGTAATAATGGCGGGGATGGTTTTGTCATCGCCCGCCATCTGAATGCAGCAGGGGTTGATGTTCAGGTTTTGCTTTTTGCAAATCCTAAAGAACTGATGGGTGATGCCTGTATGAACCATGCAATTATTGCTCATTCAGATATTCCCATGAAGGTTTTAACTTCCCCCAGTGCAGAAAATCTGAAAAACATTTTTAAAGATGCAGTTTGGGTTGTGGATGCGTTGGTTGGTACGGGGCAGAAAGGTATTTTAAGAAGCCCTTTTGATATTGTTGTAAGGCAGATTAATGAATCAGGGGTAAAAGTTCTTGCGGTAGATTTGCCTTCGGGGTTGGATGCGGATATAGGCACTGCCTCGGATCCGACAATCAAAGCTACTATCACTGCTACGATGGTTACACCTAAGACGGGGTTTCAAAATCCTGAAGCGCAATCCTATCTTGGGAAATTAATGGTTGTTGGAATTGGTCTTCCAAAGTGGTTGCTGCCTATTTCTTAACGTTGCTTAACCCTTCTTCCGCTTTTTAATGTGCTCTCGGTTCTTTCTGATATATTTTGTATTTAGGCTGTGTTGCGTGTTATGCGGGTTCCCTAAGAATGCTTTGCGATGGCATTACACGGTGGAAATCTTTTGCTCTAAGATGAAATGTTTCTAAAATTGAAACGTAAGAAAGTATAATCAACTGCAATTAGTGGATCGGTAAGATATTCTAATGGCTGAAATAGGATCTAACAGGCCCCGTGAACTACATTGGTACCATGCAGGCCCCATGCTTTTTGGCGATCTGGGCACTAGTAGGCTGTATGTTTTAGGCTTGGCTTTCTTCTTTTCTCGCCATGCTTCCTTTATTCATATTTTTTGTGTCAACATTATTCTGATGTTAGTCGGTGCATGCTATTTAATCATCTGTAGAAAATATCCTGATGGCGGTGGCGTTTATTCTTCTGCCAAGCATAGCAGCAGGGCACTTGCGGTGATTGGTGGATTGATGCTTTGTGCGGATTACACGGTTACAGCTTCGATGAGTTGCCTAGATGCTTTTCGTTATTTAGGAATCGGCGGTGAGTTGTGGGGAGTTCGCATCGATTTAATGTGTACCCTTGTTGCGATCGGGTTGATCGGTGGTATTAATTGGTTTGGGCCTCGTGGTATGGGGCGTGTTGCGTTAGTGATTGCGTTGGCGACGGTAGTTTTAACGATGATCATCGGGATTTTTTCGCTCCCTCATTTGCATCACATGAAAATCGATTTTCCTGTCCGTGAGCGTTATAGCTTGGCGGCATGGGGTGAAGCATGGGTTGCATTTACCGAGGTTGTGCTTGCCTTGTCTGGTATTGAGGCAATTGCGAACATGACGGGTGTCATGGTTCTTACCGTGAGGCAGACTTCGCGAATGGCTATTCTGCCTGTGCTTTTTGAGGTGGTGGTACTTAATCTTGTTTTGACTGCTGCTATGAATGCGTTGCCTGATTCCAAGCTCATAGATGTTGAGGGGCATTATCTTGGCACAGATGATATGATGAACATTCTCGCTCTTAATTATGTTGGCCCCACTTTTAGCTTGATAGGCTCGTTTGTTTTTGGGGCGTTATTGCTATCGGCTGTTAATACAGCGATCATCGATCTAGTAGCTATTCAATACATGATGGGCCGTGATGGGGAAGCTCCATCGATTCTGTGTAGGTTGAATAAACATGGTGTTCCGGGGTATGCACTTGGCGTAGCCATGGTAATTCCGTCGATACTTTTAATGGTTTTTTCTAATTTAGAAGATTTAGCAGGGCTTTATTCTGTGGGGGTGGTTTCTGCTATAACCATCAACCTTTTTTGTGCAGGTTTCACTAAACAATTTGAATTACTAGGGTGGGAAAAATCTCTTCTTCGGGGTGTTGGATTTGTTATGGCGTGCATATTGCTTACCTTGCTTTGGAACAAACCGCCGGCACGGATATTTTCCATGGCGGTGTTGAATATGGGGTTGTGTGCAAGGCTGTTCACACTTTTAGGTAGAGCAGATTTGCTGCTAACAAAGCGAAGGCAAGGGCGGTTCCTCAGCGGTATTGGATTTTTGGGTATCGGGCTTTTTACCATTTATGCGCCCCTTGGAGTTGGTGTACTTGAGTTTTTCATTTCTGCAGGAATGGCTTTATTATTGATGATATTGGGACAGATAGTGTCTGCGAGGATTCCCAAAAAAGTGGAACAAGTTCCGTTGGCGGATCTTGAAGGTGATTTTGCTCCGAAGGCAACCTACCTGATTTTTGTTTCAAAACCTTCGTCTTTGATTCGATCCGTTGTAGAAGAAGCCCGTGTTAGAAATTTTGGTGTGGCGATTATTTATGTCAGGGAGTTAGCTTTTCCTTTGATGGCAGTTGCTGGGAATTATAATTTGGAAGAAGATGAAGAGGCTGGGGAAATTTTTGCTCAAGCCCAAGAAGCGGCTCATCGGTTGGGGGTGCCCCTTAAGTTTATTTATCGTGCAGGGGGCTCGATTTCTCAGCAAATCATTAATGCTGCCATCGATTTAAAAGTTAAATGCGTTTTCCTGCAAATTGCCAACAGATCAACGATAGCCCAGATTATTAAGGGCGATGTGGTTGCTAATATTGTGGAACAAATGCCAATAGAAATTGAAGTTTTAATTCGTGCCTAACCCTGTTAATTGATCAGGCACAAACTATCTGATTTGCTTTGCTTTCTAGCTTTTCTTTTCTGCTTTTTCGGGCATGTTCTCAGTAGGTTCAGGTGGCTCCTTACCAAACTTGGCCCGATACTGTACCGCAAACTTTTCCCTCAAACTTGGGTCGCATATAAAGCATTGGCTCTTCGCACGAAGGTGCATATCACACCAATCTTTTTTATCCTGAAAAGCCTTGGCAACCTTCGAACTGCACATGCTGCATTCGCTTTCCTTGATGCCATGCTCATCGCACCACCAGCCGGAATGCGCGGTTTCGTTGGCATTTCCCTTGGCTTCGGCAGTTTTGCCTTTGGTGGAAGTGGCTTCCTGACCACAACCAACAAGCATGGAAATTCCAAGTAATATCACGGTAGAAAACACAAATCGAATCATCAAACATCCTCCTAAAAAGTTACACTCCAGGTTTATCCTAAGGTGTTGAAAACGACTTACCCGACTCCTTCGTGATGGAAGATACTTCCATCGTACGAGCTGGTTTTTCAGGCCAGCGAAACACTACGAAAACTACCCTCAGTACCAAGATCGACATGACCATGGCGCTTAGAACTCCGCCTATCACTACTGTTGCCAAGGGCCTTTGTACTTCTGCCCCCATGCCCGTGCTAAATGCCATCGGTAGAAAACCGAGGCTTGCAACTAAAGTGGTCATCAACACTGGGCGCAATCGAGTGATGGCTGCTTCTTCAACGGCTTTTTCCAAAGAGCGCCCTTTTTGCATTAGGTGTCTTACATAAGAAACCAAAATCATGTCATCTAGAACTGCAACCCCGGAAAGTGCAATGAACCCGATGCCTGCAGAGATGGAAAATGGCATATCCCGAACCCATAATGCAAGTAT
>CAJCCR010000119.1 GCA_903960945.1 uncultured Planctomycetaceae bacterium | reverse complement strand
TTTCCCCCTACTCCCAACCCTCTTCCCTCCGGGAAAAGGGCCCTTCGCTTCGCTAGCCTGGGTTCCTGTCCGCCACCACTACCTTTGCAACTTTCGTCTTATTGAGCGGCGGATGTCAATCCGCTGGTGCTCGCCACTCGCCTTTTTCTTTCTCTTTCTTTTACTTACAGTTTATTTGGGGCAGCTTGTTTAAAGACAGAGTAGTTGCGATGGGGAAGCCCCACTGCAACTACTCCATTTGAACCTTTGAGTCTTGCACATTCTTTAAAGTCAACTTCGCGTATGCGGAGTTCCATCTTTGGCTTTTAATATCCATGGATTCTAAGCAAACGCTAAGAATGACTGGCGTTGATTCCTAAGCCCCGAAGGGGCGAAATGTGATAGCCCGGGGTAAAGCGGAGCGCAACCCCGGGTAATAAATCCCCCATTAAATAAGCCCTGAAAGGGCGCAATAATCAGCAACCAAACCCTTTCGCCCTTTCAGGGCTGAGGGTTTTATTGGGCCATTTTCCCAGGGCGTTGCCCTGGGCTATCACATTTTGCCCCTTCAGGGCAAATGCAGGCGTATTGCAAATATTTATAGGTCCCTGACATTAACGGCAGTTCGGCAAGCTCACTGACCGTAAAGAAATCCCGGTCCCTGAGCTTGCCGAAGGGGGCCAACTTTTCCACCCAGGCTTCGGCGGGCTCAGCCACCGGGAATGGAACAAGCCGGGCCACTATTCCGGCCGCAAAGAAATCCCGGTCCCTGAGCTTGCCGAAGGGGGCCAACTTTTCCACTCAGGCTTCGGCGGGCTCAGCCACCGGGAATGGAACAAGCCGGGCCACTATTCCGGTCCCTGAGCTTGCCGAAGGGCCCCCGCTCATTTGTCCACAATGAGCTGCGGGTAAGACCCCGCTGGTGCTCGCCTCTCGCCCTCGTTTACCACAAGTAATTATGCCGAGTGTAGTTTACACCCGTGAAGTTAGCTGGTTCTTTGCGCTCTTTGCGTCTTCGGGGTAAAAATTCTTGGCTTTGCAATTTTAAAGAAGAGTAATCATCGGGAAGAAATGAATACAACCGTGGCTCACGCATCCGGCTCTGAAAGATATGTGTGTTTTGATTCCGAGTTAATCCGTGGCAAATGCTTCTGCTTATGCTTGGTTTTGATCCGCGGCTTACTGATTCTTTGACCACTACGCTGGCTTAATGAAGCATCTGAAAATCTTTGCTATTGAGAAGGGCCCACATGAAATCCTGAATAGCTTCTGCACGTTTATCTGCGGGTGCAGATTTCAAAAATGCTAGAGATAAATCTATCTCTTTTGCATTAGGCAACCTTGCGAAACACCAAAGATATAAATCGCTAACCAACTCGGGATCTGGCGTTTTAAGCCTCACTGCAATAGCAGGCCGTGCTGCTGGGTTTTGTAATCTGCCCATGATGCTTTTGCCATTGATGAAGTGAAGCGCCTGCAACATGTTTGAACCATTGTCGCGTTCGCATTCGCAAGCATCCATGCGCTGGGGTTTTCCAAAGAGTTTAAGGAAAGAACTTTCGACATTACCATCGGGGAGTTGCGCAGCACGAAACCCACCGGGTGCGCCACTATAATTTTCAGGCACGCCTGTGGCTTGTACCAGAGAATCAAGAAGCGCTTCCGCAGGAATCCGCCTAGGGATCATGCGCGAAAAATTCTGCTCATCATGCTTGTTACTATCGTTACTAATGCTGCTGCGCTGATAGGTTTCAGATGAAACAATGCGTTGCATCAGCTTCCTGATATCGTATTTATTATCGATGAAATCTTTGGTTAGTGCATCCAACAGTGCTGGATTGATAGGGGGATTGGTGCTACGAATGTCATCGACTGGATCGATAATGCCCCGATGGAAAAAATAGCTCCAGACACGATTCGATAAACCACGCGCAAAGAAAATGTTGTCTGGCGAGACAAGCCAAGAGGCATAAGCATCTCTGCGATCAACCCCCGGGTTTTGCTTGGGTTCTGCACCGCCTAGAAATCGGGGAGGTTGGGCCTGACCTGTGCGAGGATTGGTTGCAAACCCTGCGGGCAAGTTTAACTGCACCACCTTGGTGTTGGGAACATTCTGATAGCGGGAATCTTGACGCATTGCAACTTGCGAAAAGAAGCTTGCGATTCCGAAGTAATCCGCTTGTGTCCAGTTTTCCATCGGATGCGGATGGCATCGTGCACATAACATTCTTACGCCACAAAATACCTGAGTCACCCGTTCCACGGTATCATTCGTATCTTTACTGATGGTGAAATAAACAGATGCTGGATCATCATTAATACCACCCCTTGCAGTAACCAAACGGGTCGCTAATTTATCCATGGGCATGTTGGAAGCAACCGCACTGCGGATGAATTCACGAAACATGTAAACCGATTGCGAGCTGGCGGAATTGCGCGAGTTCTGCAACAAATCGCCCCATTTCAACGACCAATGATCGATGAACTCCGGCCTTTCAAATAGCGCTGCTATCGCTTCATTACGCTTGTTTGGATTCTTGTTCGCAAGAAATGATCTTGTTTCATCAGGCTTCGGTTGCACCCCGATCAGATCAACATACACCCTGCGAAGAAAATCTTCATCCGAGCATAATCCAGATGGTTTGATTTTAAGATGATTCAGCTTATCGATCACGGCACGATCGACGATATGGTTTTGCGGTACGGGAGTTGGAACAAAACCCTTGGTATCTATAAGCACAAGCACGCCCGTTGCAGCAAAGGTTCGCTCGAACCTTCCAACGATTGCGGTTTCGCCAGCATCGCCTGCGGTGACCATGCCCTGTTCATCAACCTTGGCGAATTGATCATTGTTTACCGTAAAGATACCAAGCTTGGTAACATCCCTGGTCGAGCCATTATTGTAATCAGCAATAAGCTGGAGCTTGTGTTTCTGACCTGGTTGCAAAACAAGTTTCTGGGGCATCATACGTACGCCAGTAACCTGCAAGGTATCTTTGGAATCATCAGGAGTACCCTGGCGAATCCAATTAACCATGATGGTATCTGAGAGGCTGTTTTTGGCAAAGCGTGCACCGCCCTCATGGGCAGCATCGCCCCTGCTTTTCGCAACAATTAAACTGGCATCGGGTTTTAAAATATCAACTCTTCTGCCAAAGAACTCACGGGCGATCGATGGATAATCCAACATTGGGTCGGAGCCCCGAAGCGATAATTTAAATCCGTTTTTCCCAAGCGAATAGCCATGGCATGCGCCAGCATTACAACCTGATTGCGAAAGCACAGGCATCACCTCGTGCAGGAAACTGTACTTTGGTTCTTCCATGGGCAGTTTAACTTCAACAGGAATGGTGCTTGTTTTTCCCTGTACGGTAACCGAAATCATCGTTGCGCCATTGGACACAGGATGAACCCAGCCGTTTTCATCAACGCGAGCAATGGCAGGCCCCGCACTCACAAACTTTGTATCCTTGGACAAATCGAGGGTATACCCCTCTGCAGAAGTGCCCAACACGTGCAGCGATCTGGGTTGTCGCACATGAGTAAGACCCATCGAGGGCGGCGAGATATGCACAGGCCCCGC
>CAJCCR010000118.1 GCA_903960945.1 uncultured Planctomycetaceae bacterium | reverse complement strand
TCATCGAGCCGAGACCTAACTTTGTCACCCATTTGGAGTGTGGCTTAACGGGTGAAGTTTATCCTAAAGAACAAGTCCATGGCTTATCCAAGGCGGGTAGGCCCTTATTAGTGCGTTATGATTTGAAGAAAATTGCGCAAGCCGTCAGTAAGGAAACAATCGCGGCTAGGCCTTCAGATTTTTGGCGCTATCGAGAGTTTCTTCCTGTCAAGCATGCAGCTAATATTGTGAGCCTGGGTGAAGTTATTACCCCTGTTCTTACGATGCCAAAGATTCAAGCGGGCAAGGGTACGCTTTATGTGAAGGATGAAGCTAGGCTTCCTACTGGGTCGTTCAAGGCTCGTGGATTATGCATGGCGATTTCCATGGCGAAGGAATTAGGCATAAAAAAAGTTGCAATGCCCACGAATGGAAATGCAGGCGCAGCTTGTTCTGCATATGCATCGAAAGCGGGAATCGAAAGTTATATTTTCTGCCCTGAAGATACGCCAACGATTAATGTGCGGGAAATCGATCAGCAAGGTGGGAAGGTTTGGTTGGTGAATGGGTTGATCAATGATTGCGGTAAAATTGTTGGTGAAGGGAAGCAGCCCAAGGGTTGGTTTGATATGTCTACTTTGAAAGAGCCTTACCGCATTGAAGGAAAGAAGACGATGGGGTTGGAGCTTGCGGAACAGTTTCAATGGCAGATGCCTGATGTAATTTTATATCCAACTGGGGGTGGCACCGGCCTTATTGGAATGTGGAAGGCATTTAAAGAGTTGCAAGAGATAGGTTGGATTCAGGGGAAGTTGCCTCGCATGGTGGTGGTGCAGTCGAGTGGTTGTGCGCCAATTGTTAAGGCATGGGAAGAGGGAAAAGAGCATGCGGAAGTTTGGCAGGGGGCGAAAACGATTGCATGGGGAATTCGGGTACCAGTTGCGGTGGGTGATTTTCTGATGATTCGTGCGGTGAATGAAAGCAAGGGTTTTGCAACGATGGTGGATGATGAGGCGATACTTCGTGCACGAAAAGAGTGTGCAGATAAGGAGGGATTTTTGATGTGTCCGGAAGGCGCTGCAACTTTTGCTGCGTATCAGAAGGAATTGAAATCTGGAAGAATCAAGGGTGATGAATCGGTGGTGATGTTTAATTGTGCCTCGGGTACGAAGTATGAACTTCCTGAAGTAACCAATCAATTGGATCGAAACAAACCTATTCCTTATGAAGAATTGTAATGTTTTCTTTCACAAGGGTTAATAATTCGAGATGAGAAAAAGTAAGGTGAAGAAGATGGGTTTGATACAACAATAAAAAACGGCCGAATTCCTCTTATCTATCTTCCCTAATCTTGCAACTCATGCAAGAAGCCAAGGGATGGATAACTCGCCTTTTCATGGGGTGAGTTCTTTTGGTAAAAAATACAAACGATTACAAAACTGCTTGGTGTGCCCTGTTCGACAAGGAGGTCGAGTTTGGCAATTCGCTGGCGCATACGCCATAAATTGATATTTGCATTCTGCCTAACAGCAGGGATTATTATCCTGTTGTTGGGTGGTACGTTGCAGGGTTTATGGTCGTATTATCTAACGATGAATAGCATTCGTGGGAATGTTGCAGAGTTAAAAACAGCGGAAGAATTAAAAACAGCGTTGGCGAAAATGACGGTTCCTGGGGATCTCGGAAAGTTATTAGATGAACCTGAAAAATTGCACCGGGATATATCGCTGGCGTTAAAAAAAATACTTGAATACGAGGTTTTTCTACGCGATTCGCAATCTTTCTTGGTATTGAAAAATGAAGATGCTCATGAAAAGGAAGTGCTTGCGGGGCTTAGGTCAGATTTAAATGCTTTTCAAACGCTTGCTGAAAAATTTCATGAACCTCGTGTTACAGGGCCTAGCGATAAACTTTCCCAGCATCCCATCCTTGAGCCTTTACGAATTCTTATCGCCAAGATTGAAAAAGAAAGCACATTGCTTAGGGATAAAATTCATGATGACCTTGACCACAGCATTAATGATTCACGCAGGCATTATCAGATAAGTTTGTGGATTATTGTTCCGTCAAGTGGGATAGGCCTTCTATTGATGGCGGGGTTGTTGCACTCTTTTTATGGTTGGATATTTTACCCCATCCGTGATCTTGAAGCTGGGGTTAGTTTGCTTTCTCGTGGGGATTTCAACCATCGAATCGAAGTTAAAAGTGGCGATGAAATGGAATCACTTGGTCAAGCGTTTAATGAAATGACACGAAGGCTTCGTGAATTATATACCGATCTTGCTAGGCAGGTGAATGAGCGAAGCAGGCAGTTGGTGCGTTCTGAAAAGCTGGCAAGTGTTGGCTTTTTAGCTGCGGGTGTTGCCCATGAAATCAATAATCCAATTGCTGGAATTGCATTTTGTGCAGAGGCTTTAGAGTCGCGTTTAAAAGAACTGACACTTTTGGCGAACAAGTCGAGTGGTCAGCAAAATCATCCCTGCATAGTGGACTTCGCAAGGTATTTAAAACTGATTCAGGAAGAGGCTTTCCGCTGCAAGAATATTACAGAGAAGCTGCTTGATTTCAGCAGAACTACCGAGCATAAGCGTGAGGCTGTCAGCCTACCCATACTTGTGCAGTCGGTTTTGGATGTCACCGCACATTTGCAAAACTCCAAAGGTAAAAAGATTGAAATAAAAGAAGAGCAACCTACCAAGGCTTGGATAAACGCAGAAGAAATTAAGTCAGTAATTTTAAACTTGGTCGTCAATGGTCTCGACAGCATGGATGATGGTGGAATTCTTACGATTGTTATCAGAGAGAAGGATGGCCAGGCTGAATTGGCGATCAAGGATACGGGGATTGGCATGAATCAGGAAGTGCTCGAGAATATTTTTGAGCCATTCTACACCCAGAACCGCACGGGCAAAGGCACGGGCCTTGGGCTTACCATCAGTCATAAGATTATTCAGCAGCATGGTGGCGAGATTGAAGCTTCGAGCGAGGGGTTGGGGCGTGGAAGTGTTTTCACGATTCGGCTGCCCCTTCACCCAATGGCTTCCACGAAAACTAATGAATCAATGCGTAGGGATGGTATTTCAGCAGGCCAACCTTTATTGGTTAGCGCCTGATAGTTTTACCTTTTATAAGGTGTGATGAATTATGAGCATGAACGATTCGTACAATCAACAGGTGGCTGCTAGCCCAAAACCAACTTCGAATAGTTTAAGGGTACTTTTTGTCGATGATGAAAAGTCTCTTCAGGAATTCATGCGAACCGAGTTGCCTAGGATGGGGCATGAAGTGACGGTTTGCCCTGATGGGAAAACTGCGTTAAAGGTTTTAGAGAAGGCGAGCTTTGATGCGGCATTGTTGGATTTGCGCATGCCCGGATTATCTGGGATAGATGTGCTGGAGCATTTGAAAAAAGTTGCGCCAGATACCGAAGCTGTTGTGATGACAGGCCACGCCAGCATGGAAACTGCAATTGAAGCGGTGCGACTAGGTGCATTTGATTACATCACCAAGCCTTGCAGGTTGGTAGAAATCGAAACGGTCTTACTGAAAATTATTGAGAAGAGGGATTTGAAGAACAAGAATTTGGCTTTGCAAAACAGGGTGCAGGCTGCAGAGGGCAGTTCTATACTTATCGGGAAATCGCCTGGTATGAGTGCGGTTCAGAAATTGATTTCGACGGTGGCGCCTTCGGATTCGACGGTTTTGATTCTCGGCGAAACAGGTACCGGTAAGGAGTTGGTTGCACGAACTCTTTGGAAGCAGAGTTCCCGCGCGGATAAGGCTTTTGTGCCTGTGAATTGCGGTGCGCTATCTGAAAATCTTGTTGAGAGTGAATTGTTCGGGCATCGCAAAGGTTCATTTACCGGCTCGGATCGCGATCATAAAGGTTTGTTTGAAGTAGCCAACGGCGGCACGCTTTTCCTTGACGAAGTGGGCGAGTTAAACAAGAACATCCAAGTGAAGTTATTGCGGTTTTTAGAATCTGGAGAAATCCGAAGAGTTGGTGAATCCGAGCCTTTCCGCACAGATGTTCGGGTTTTGTGTGCCACCAACCGTGATCTTAGGCAATTGATCAAGACCGATGATTTTCGTGAAGATCTTTACTTTAGGATCAACACTTTTGAAATTCGTCTTCCCGCAATGCGAGACCGCAGGCCTGATATTCCCGAACTTGCGAAGCACTTGCTTGCTAGGGCGATTCGCAAGCCTTTGGATCAGTGTCAGAATTTGATTACGGCTGAAGCAATTGATGTGCTTCTTGAACATACCTGGCCTGGGAATGTTCGCGAACTTGCGAATGTGATGGAATACGCAAGCATAATAGCTGGGGGCGAAACCATACTTCCCGAGCATTTGCCTAATCATTTGCGCGATGCTTCGAGGGGGGTGCCTGTGCTTTCAATCGCACAAAACACCCACCCTGTTTCACGCACTTTGGAACAAATTGAAATGGAACACTTGCTTAGGGTGTTAGAAAAACATCAGGGCAATAAAGGTGCGGCAGCAGCAGAATTAGATATCAGCCTTAAGACTCTTTACAACAAATTGAACAAGTTTCAGGAAGTGGAACAGCGCAGGATGGTTGGTTAGTATGATTTTTTAAGTCAGGGCTTTAGGGAAGGGTTGAAGCATGGAATATTTTATTTACGCATGCCTTGCGTTGTTTGTGGTCATTAACGTGCTTGCTTGGAAGCAATCAGGCGGCATGGTTAAGATTGCATCTTTTGGGAAGCGTACTTCCAAACCCGAGAACCTTTCCAAGTTCCAGAAGTTTTTGGTTTTGCTCAAGGGTGTAAACTTACCTTGCAAGCCAAACGAAGGCGATCCTCTTGCCCATGGCATGCAGTATGAAAAACATCATTATCAAGGATCACAGGGCCAGTTAGAATCGTGGTATATTCCTCGTGCTGGTTCCAGCAAAGTCGTTCTGCTTTTTCATGGATATGTCCGTAATAAAGCCACTTTGTTAAATGAGGCTCGCATTTTTCATAAGCTTGGGTATTCCTGTTTGATGGTCGATTTCCCCGGCTCAGGGGATTCGAAAGGCAGTCATACTTCCATTGGTTATAACGAATCGAACGATGTCTTAAGTAGTATGAATTATGCAGCAGAGGTTTGGTCGCAGAAGCGCCAAATTTTATATGGTTTTTCGATGGGTGCTGCAGCAATCCTACGAGCAGCAAAATTGCATCATCTAGAGGTGGATAAAATCATTTTAGAGTCGCCCTTCACCACTTTGGTGGAAACTGTGGGGGCCCGCTTTAAAGCCATGGGCATTCCCCCTTATCCGCTTGCTCATCTTCTGGTTTTCTGGGGCAGCGTTCGCCTTGGGTATAATGGTTTTACTTTTAATCCCATAAAATATGCGAAGGATCTTAAGAGCCCTGTACTTCAAATGCATGGCACGATGGATCGTAGGGTGCCTTTGGTTCGAGCTCTTGAATTGCACCAAAACATTCGGGTTGAAAAGACCTTTGTAGAATTCGAAGGGTGTGGCCATGAATCGCTGGCAACCAAAGAACCAGAAAAATGGCGCACCACAGTGGACAATTTCTTGAGTGATGCGGAACAAGCACCATTGCGCAAGGCTGCTTAGCCTTTGCTTTCTTTCAATTCTTTTTAATCATCTTAGCGTAACCACCAACCTGGATAATAATAAGGTTGGTAAGGTAGCATTGGCCCATAAATACTTACTGGTGGATTGTACCAAGCTAATTGCGGCTGCAATATATAAACTGGTTGCACGACTACAGGCCGAACAATAACTGGCACGGGAGCAATGTAATTGTAGGGGTAGCGGTAGGCAAACTGGTTTGAGTAATAATAATTGTTGATTGGGAAGCCGTTATTGATGTTTAGATAATAGCTTGATCTTAAGTTGTAGGATGTCAGGCTGAAGGATGTACCAAATTGGGAATAGGATGAGCCATAATAGGAGCCATAGGGCCCGAAAAACTGTGCTTGTGAAACATTAGTAAACAGCAGCGCTATTAAAATTCCCAGCGGGTAAAGCAGTTGTCGCATCGTTGTCTCCTCAAAAATCCATTTCTCTCTTATGAACGAAACGATTGAAGGGATTATTCCTTGCGCAATAATCTTGGTTATTTTTGTAAATTGGAAAAGGATCGGGTTTACAGGTGTTTAAGAACCTTTGCTAGGTATGCTAATAAGCTTTTCGAACCAAGCCTGCACTTTTTTTCGTTCTTCTAAATCTTTAAGCACCCATTTATCTGAATGATTAGGAAACGGAAGATCCATGAAGGTGAAGTTGCCTACCACTTTGTTGGTTGTCAAAAACTCTTTGGCTTTTTCTGTTGAGACTTCATGGCTGATGAAGGCTGCCCTACCCTGCAGCCTTTGCCAACGCAGTAGCGCAGATTGTTTGTCGCTATCTTTATAAGGCCATTGGGTGACCCCATCGATATGCGAATGGCAGATCAAACCCTTCCACAACTTTGCGATTTCGGTATTTCTTAAGCCGATATAACTGCAGGCAATGCTCCCTCGGGAAAACCCAGCAAGAATAATGTTTTCTGCATCTCCTTGGTATTGTTCGCAGATGTTTTTGACACTTCTTAATGTGTATTCAACGGTGGCATCTGCATCACCCCACCAGTTGGTTGCGTTCTGTTTGTTTTTGGAATCAACAAAGGGAAGGCAGGCCCAGATCGCATTGCGCCCTTTGGTGATGCCATATCCTAAAGAACAACCTTCTACGGTTCCCAGAGAGACATCACCTAGATTATTCTTGTAGCCACCATTGCCTGCGAATTCGATGATTACAGACCATTTACTTTTTGCATTCCAGTTTTCAGGAAGATAAAGAGCATGGTGGATGGCGGTGTTATTTTCTTCAGGCCATTGATGCTTGACTCTTTTGCCGGCAGCGGGTTTTCCTTCAATCATTTTTGGAACTACAATATCTGAGGGGATATCGTTTAAGTTGTTTTTCTTTTCCGCTTCGAAAACAGCTAGGCCCAAGCATAAGAGTAGAACGGTGAACCCTGAGGTTAAAATCTTCATTACTTACCTTTGGCTTTGATTGCTTCGCGCAGTTTCATTTCTGATTCTGGGCCCCAGTAACCGCAATCTAATTCCAAGAACAAGGATGTATAGGGGATTGTAAGTGGCGTTTTGATGATCAACACCTTAAAAGTTTTTCCTGCCTTATCCAGCTTTGCGATAATATCTTCGTGGGGTAATGATTCCACTTTACGATCCTTAAGCAAGGTCTTTAATTCTTGGCGAAATGCATCGATCCCTTTAGCATTGGTTTCTGGTACAAACGGGAGTTCACTATCTAAGTGGATTACTGGTCGGATGTGGTTTGATTTTTCCAGCATCTCAAATACTGTTTTGACCACTTCCAGATGGTTGGATCGGGTTGAAAGGGTTTCTATCCCTGCGCCACTTTGTAATGGGTAGGCGGAATCTGCGATTACGATCCAATTGCGGTGGCCCATTCTGGGTAGTTCTGCTTTCAAGACTTGCTTCCAATCCTTCTCATCTGCTAATGAAAATGCACTTAGGCATAAAACTAAAAACAGACTTGCAATACGCATTGGAATACTCCTGCTGGGAACGAAATTAGCCAATTACAATGAAGGGATCATCTCAATTTTGCATCTTTGGTTCTATAATAAACGCAAAATTATTCTATCATTGGTGAGGTTTCCTATTTAGAATAAGTATTGAAGAGAAAAACGTTTTTTAGCAATAAAGGGGCTATGAAATGCGAATAGCGATGTGGTCGGGCCCCAGAAATCTTTCGACAGCCATGATGCGCTCTTTTGGCAGCAGGAATGATTCTTTTGTCACTGATGAGCCTTTTTATTCCCATTATTTAAAAACTTCGCAGCTTCCACATCCAGGCGCTGCAGAGGTTGTTAAGACGCATGAATCAGACTGGCGCAAAGTGGTTGAATGGCTTACCGGGCCCATTCCGGAAGGTAAGACTATCTGGTATCAGAAGCATATGGCGCATCATCTTTTGCCCGGCATGGATTGCGATTGGATGGGCGGCCTTACCCATACGTTTCTTATTCGTGACCCTTATGATGTGGTTGCTTCGCTTACCGAGTTCATAGCTTACCCTACGCTTCGCGATACTGGTTTCCCCCAGCAGGAAGCCTTGATTGAATCGGTGAAAAAAGCTACTGGAAAAATTCCGCCCATCATTGACTCCAAAGATTTGCAGTCGAACCCCAAAGCGATTTTAACCAAACTCTGTGACATGCTTGGTATTCCCTTTCAAGAAGCGATGCTTGCTTGGAAGTCTGGAATTCATCCCACGGATGGCTGTTGGGCCAAGCACTGGTACGCCAAGGTTGCTTTGACCACTGGATTTAATTCTCCCAAGGAAAAGCGAAAAGTTCAGCCCATGGAGTTGGAACCCATCTTGGTAGGTTGCAAGGAAATTTATCAGCGCCTTTACGAACTTCGTATCACTGCTTGAAAGATAACTCATGCTGCAAAAATTCAACGATCTAAATAAAGATCTTATCGTAAACATCAATGGTAAGTTGGTGCATCGTGATCAAGCTGGGGTTAGCCCTTTTGATTCCGTAGTGCAGGGTGGTGATGCTGTTTGGGAGGGCCTTCGACTTTATAAAGGCCGTATTTTCAGGCTTTATATGCATCTTGATCGCCTTGCCGACAGCGCCCGGGCACTTGCATTTGCTGAAATTCCCACTCATGAACATATCGTTTCTGAAATCCGCAAAACGCTTGAAGCTAATCAGATGACTGATTCAGTACACCTTCGGCTTACCCTTACCCGTGGTGTTAAATACACCAGTGGCATGGATCCTAGACTCAACACCAAAGGGCCTACGCTTATCATCCTGGCAGAACACAAGGCCCCGGTTTACGATAAAACTGGAATCAAATTAATTACCAGTACTTTTCGCAGGCCTACGGGGGAAGTTCTTGATCCCCGCATTCATCACAACAATTTGCTCAACTCCATACTTGCAAAAATTCAGGCTAACGCAGCGGGCGCGGATGATGCGTTGATGCTTGATTCGCGTGGCTTTATTGCAGAGACAAACGCAACCCATGTTTTCTTTGTACGGGGCAAGGAAATTATGACCCCATTCACCCATGCCTGCCCTGAAGGAATTACCCGTGGCGCAGTGTTAGACCTTTGCGCTCAACATCGCATCCCCTACGAAATTCGGGATATCAGCATTGCGGAAGCTTATAGGGCGGATGAAATGTTTTGCACAGGGACTATGGGAGAAATAGCGCCCGTGTTAGAGCTTGATGGCAGAAAAATTGGCGCTGGGAACTCTGGCCCTGTTACTCTTGATCTTTGTGATCTGTTTAAACGCATGGTGGAACGCGAAGGCGATAAGGTTCTTTAGTTTCAAATCTAAAGATTCGAATTGTTAATGATGTGTTAATTAAAAAAGCCCCAGAGATTGTTATCCCTAGGGCTTCTTTTGATTGTGGAACAAGAATGCTTAGGCGCTTTTCTTATCTTGATTGCTGTTGTTGGAATCGAAGAGTTTGGTTTCGCCTTTGATCATCTTATCGGTGATGACAAACTTGCCTTTGGTTTCGAGTTCTGGGAGTTCGAACTGCATATCGAGCATGATTTCTTCGATGATGCTTCGTAAACCGCGGGCGCCTGTATCGCGCTCTTTGGCTTTTTGAGCAATCGCTTTCAATGCGGAAGAATCAAACTCGAGTTCTGCGCCTTCCATTTCGAAAAGCTTTTGGTACTGGCGTACCAAGGCGTTTCGTGGTTCGGTAAGAATGCGAACCAGTGCTTCTTCATCGAGTGGATCGAGTGGAGCAAGAACTGGAAGCCTACCGATGAATTCTGGAATCATACCGAATTCAAAAAGATCATCGCTGGTGACCTGATTGAGCAGGCTACCAAGATTGCGTTCTTTATCTTCGGGATTGCTACCAAAGCCAATGGTCTTTTTCCCAAGTCTGCGGGAGATGGTATCGCCCAACCCGACGAATGTACCACCGCAAATGAAAAGAATATTGGTGGTATCGATCTGGATGTACTGTTGTTCGGGGTGTTTTCTGCCACCTTGTGGTGGAACATTAGCAACAGTGCCTTCAAGCATTTTAAGAAGGGCTTGCTGAACGCCTTCACCAGAAACATCGCGGGTAATCGAAACATTCTGGGATGTTTTAGCAATTTTGTCGACTTCATCGATGTAGATGATGCCTCGTTGAGCAGCTTCGATATCGAAATCAGCGGCATGAAGAAGCTTCAAAAGAAGGTTTTCGACATCTTCGCCTACATAGCCAGCTTCGGTGAGGGTGGTCGCATCGCCGATGGCAAAGGGTACATCAAGAACCTTTGCGAGGGTTTTGGCGAGTAGGGTTTTACCACTACCTGTAGGTCCGATCAAAAGGATGTTACTCTTTTCGAGATCAACATCGCTGGGGCCGGTTTGGCCAGTCATGCTAAGGCGTTTGTAGTGGTTATGAACAGCGACGGAAAGAACCTTCTTGGCGCGTGTTTGGCCGATAACATACTGGTCAAGTTTTTCCTTGAGAGTACGAGGAGAAGGAATATGAGCGAAGGGTTGCTTGCCCGAGCCCCTGCGTTTCTTTTCCTGAACGATGATGGATTGGCATAGCTCGATGCATTCGCCACAAATGAATACATCTGCGGGCCCTTCGACCAAAGGTCCGACATCGCGGAAGCTTTTTCTGCAAAAAGAGCAGAAAGCGTTGCGATTGCGTCCAGTATTGGAGGTGGGCTTTTTACCGCCCGTGCCCGAATCTTTCGTCGCCATGAAATCTCCTATCAGGGAATAATCTCAACAAAACAAAGTTATGAAAGAAGTCTACCTAAAGCACCAAAGTCTCCGGAAGCCCAAAAAGCCCCAAGAGGTATTAGGGATTCTACAACCGGAAGGCAATTTTCCGCAAGGACAACTGAAGTAAGAAGGTTAAGATTTCGCAATATCGTCATTATTTGGGGGAAAAGCGCTAGGAGTATCGCCTTCAGAAGGTTCTTTTGGTGGAGAATCTGGCATAGAAGGAGTTAAACCAGCGGGGGTTTCAGGGGGTGCAGCCTCTTTATTAGAGATCTTTCGCCCCAGTTTCCGCTTAACGATTTCAAATTCTTGGGGGGTTAGTTCTCCCGCCTCAAGCATATTGCGAAACTCACTTAACTGATCTTCCGGGGAACAAATACCCCGTTTTCGATCCTCTTTAAAAGCCCTTCCAACCCATGCAACAACCATTGCGCCTACAAGTAAGACTCCTGCAAGAAGCATCCCGGTCAAAGCCAGGCTGAATCTGCCATCTTGCCAAAAGGGCACTTGTGGGGCAGCCAAGAAAACTAGAAAACGCATAAGCGTCTCCGGAGCAAGCGGGGGAGAAAGTAGCTTGGGGATTGCAGTACCTTAAACCAAGAGAACTTTTCCATCCTTGCGCCCAATTATAGCCTCAAGAATTTAAGAGTGAAAAAAAATTGAAGTTTTAGTAATGAAAACTTTAGCCTCTCGAGGCGTTATAGCTGGTAGATTCCGAAGCGTGTTCATTCCTGATCAGGTTTTGTTTGCCAAACTGCTCCCAACACTGTTAATCTAATAAGTAATACTGATCTAGTTACAATCAAGGAGTGGATGATGAGCGTTGCAAAAGCAGAAGCGGGAAAAACAAAAATCGGCTGGATAGGCACAGGCGTGATGGGCCGTTCCATGTGTGGGCATCTTATTAAAGCAGGCTACCACGCCACGATCTACACCCGCAGCAAAGATAAAGCAGCAGATCTTATTGCCTTAGGAGCCAAGTGGGTTGATTCACCCAAGGCCGTGGCGCAAGAGACCGATGTAATATTTGCAATCGTTGGTTTCCCCAAGGATGTGCGCGAAGTATTTCTAGGTGATCATGGAATTCTCGCGGGCTCTAAGCCGGGGAACATTCTGGTTGATATGACTACCAGCGAACCTTCCCTTGCAGTGGAAATCTACAACGCAGCCAAGGCCAAGCGCGTTCATGCCTTAGATGCGCCAGTATCTGGTGGCGATATCGGGGCAAAAAATGCAGCCCTTTCTATTATGGTTGGTGGCGATGCTGAAGCAGAGCAGGCAGTTAGGCCTTTGTTCGATTGCATGGGCAAAACCATCGTGCATCAAGGTGCTGCGGGTTCAGGCCAGCATACCAAAATGGTAAATCAGATTCTTATTGCATCAGGCATGATCGCAGTGTGCGAAGCGATGCTCTATGCCTTTAAATCGGGCCTCGATGCTAAAACAGTTCTTCAATCCGTAAGCGTGGGCGCAGCAGGTTCTTGGTCTTTGCAAAACCTTGGCCCCCGCATTATCGATCGCAATTTCGAACCTGGCTTCTTTGTCGAACATTTCATCAAAGATATGGGCATCGCACTCGCAGAAGCCGAGCGTATGAACCTTTGCCTTCCAGGCTTGGCTCTTGCCAAGCAATTGTATGAAGCGGTAAGGGCGCAGGGTTATGGCCGTAAGGGCACCCATGCCTTGATGCTTGCGATGGAACATATGTGTAATGTGAAAAGATAAGGTTGAAGATAAAACAAAAAAGCCCGCAGGCTTTATTGGCATGCGGGCTTTTTCGTTGGGTAGAAGTAAGCTCGGCACCATCAAGACAAAGGAGACGGGACATGCCTTTTTGGTACCGGGCTTTATCGATGTGGGGATTTATTTCAAATCGCCCAGGCCTTCCTTTTCAGGAAGTTTGAATCCTAAAACATTGCGTACTCGGGGCCCACCATCGGTGGCGTAACTCCCTGTACCAACTTTATCGTGTTCTTTGTTTTTCCAACCTAAAACTATTATTCTGTCAAAACATTTGCCGAAATAATCTCTGCCGTATGTTCCTTGCATCGCACTAGGCGCACTGGCCTTCCTGCTGAAGCTGCTGCCACCAACCCAATAACCATCGTAGGCGGGTGTGTTTGTTGGCTTGGCATGTTTCTTAACAAGATTGGCGTAACCAGTTTGCTTCCAACTGTGGTCTGGGTTCGCATCCATTGCAATACCATCATCCGACCCTGAAGATCTGGAGATCAAAAGGCCTAATGAAAGTAAACAACTTAGCCAGACTATGCGATTCACGAAAAGACCCCTCGGAGGAATAGTCAAAATAGGTTCTAAAAGAGTAATCGGCTTATTGGTGAGATTTCTTCATGTTAGACAAGGAATTTTATCAAGTTGTTAAAATAGGAAGAAAAGAGGGTTTAGTTCCTTGGCAATTCTTCCATCAAATCTCTTGACAGATGGTACTTTCCCGCTTATTACCCCACGCCATGAACACATTATTTTTATTATCGTTCTCTCTGGTGGCCCTGCTCGGAGCAGAAGAACCCGCACCAGCGTCCGTGCCCGTAAAACCTGCCATAAAGGGTAAGGTGCTCCTTCTGGAAAACGATCGAGTTTTAGAGGGTGATATCGAATTGGTCGGGGATCGTTACAAAATCAAACGAACCATAGGTGAAACTTGGTTGCCTACCAATAATGTAGTAAAGCTTTGCCCTAGCATGGATGATGCTTATATGTTTTTGCGCAGCAGAACCAATCTTGAGGATGCTGACGAAAGGCTTAAGTTGGTTTCTTGGTGTGTTCGTTATGGATTGAAGGAAAGAGCCCTAGAGGAAGCAACAGCAGCCGTGCAACTAAGGCCCGAACATTCACCAAGTGTCCGCTTGCTTACGCATTTGAAGGCAAGCATTGAACAAGATCAATTCCGCAAGGAAATCAACACCGTGGTTCAAGCGGACGAAGTTCCAACGGTTCTACCCATAGAGGTGGCCAATGATTCCTTAAGTATGTTTGCAACTCGGATTCAACCAATATTAATGAACACTTGTGCCACCTGCCATAGCACCGGCAAAGGTGGGAACTTTAAATTGCAACGGGTTTACGGGTTATCAAAACCCAATCAGAAAAATTTACAGCAAAACCTTGCAGCAGTACTGGGTCAGGTTAATTTGCAACAGCCCGACAACAGCCCGTTTTTAGGTAAGGCGTTGACCCTGCATGGCGGAGCCAACAAAGCCCCGATCAAAGGTCGGGAATCCGAAACTTATAAGTTGCTTGAAGATTGGGTGCGTATGACTACTGTAAGGCATGCGATAGCACAAGTTGATAATAGTCCGAGTGCATTTGCAGAAGATAAAGGTGGCGTAAAGCCAATGAAACCAACAGCAGCTCCTAAGGAAAAAGAAGGTGAGAAGGAAGCAAATCCCTTCGACCCAGAAGTGTTTAATAAGCTGTTTAATCCCATGAAGTAAAAAAAAGAAGGCCCATGGAACGCATAGTCCATGGGCCTTTTTAATGCACTGTTCAATTTTTTTCACACCCTAAAAACCGAAGACCTTCCAAGATCACCCACTGCGCTAGGTGGTTCTTTTCCTGTTTTTGCGTTAGCTGTTTTTCAGTGAGTTAAACAGCAGGCCGCTTAAAAGCTTGGGGTAGAAGTAAGTAGATTTCGGAGGCATCTTTTCCAGATTGCCTGCAATCTCTTCCACATGATCCATCCCCGCAGGCGCAACCAATACTGCTAAGTCACATTCTTTCTTGGCCAATGCATCTTCAACTTCGCCCAGTAAATGAACATACTTGCAAGAAGGATTGTGCCCGGCTTTTTCCTTAAATAGGTGATCGAGAACCAGTACATGAAGAATGCTAACACCCAATCCACGCCAATCACTGCTATGGGCCGCAGCAAGTTTATCCATGGCTGCAGTATCTGTTAGCCTGCCAAGAATCCAGGTGTTATCTGCAAGGGTACCAAAAGCGAGTAGGTCTTGTCCGCCATCGGCTTCAATAGATTCCCAGGCATCAAGAGCCGCAGCATTACCGGTGCCAACTTTTTCGATTTTGAAATGCCCTTCGAGAGCTTTTTGCACTTGTGCGGAAGTAATGCCTTTTAAGCCACTAACCAGACGGTGGGTGGGAAGAATTAAAAGGCCCGGGTCGCTCATGCTAACCAGCATCATAAGGATGAAGTTAGGTGCGGCTTCGGAATCGAGCACTTCGCCCGCAGCTTTCTTCTCTTCCAAATATTTCAAGCCTGTTTCATAACGATGATGGCCATCGGCGATGAAAACAGGTTTGGGGCCCATCAAGCCGGTAACTGCGCTAACGACAGCATGATCATGGATGGTCCAAAGCCTGCTGATGGTACCGAGATGATCAGTGGCTTCCATGGGAAGTGCTTGCCCTACAGCTTTTTCAAGCTTAGCCATCACTTCGCAATTATCATCTGGATAAAGTCCAAATACAGGGCTGAGGTTCATGTTGGTAGCTTGGTAGAGTTTAAGTCTATCTGCCTTTGGGCCTGCAAGGGTTTCTTCGTGGGGGAAGATTTTGCCTGTGCCAAAAGGTTCGAGCCTGACTCTTGCCATGAATCCTTTGCGAAGATGGGTTTTACCTTCAACAACATATTCTTGTTCATAAACATAAAGTGCGGGGGAACCATCGCGAATTAAAATATCTTCTGCAATCCAGTCGCGAAGCACTGCAGCGCTTCGGGTGTAGCGGTTGTTGGTTTCGGTATCGGTGGGAAGCTCTTTGTTTAATTCCAGCCTGATGACATTGTAGGGGTTGTTGTTGTAAAGATGTTCTTGGAGTTTTTCATCAATGACATCGTAGGGAGGTGCAACGACCTCGCTCATATTTCCAACTCTGCCCATGTCATAGCGGTGTGCCCGAAAAGCTCTAATGTTTGCCATCAATCCAACTCCCTAGTGAATGAAATATCCCTGTGACTGGTTATCATAAGGCCATAATACATAAAATAGGAAGTGAAAGGTAACATAGAAAGGTACAAGCACATGAACGGGGAAGAACAATCGATAATTCTGCAGAAAAACCTCGATAAAGTCGAGGAAAGAATCGCATCTTCCTGCCTGAAAGTTGCAAGAAAAAGAACTGAAGTGACACTGGTAGGTGTTACAAAAACAGTTGATTCGCCCCTCGCAAAACTTTTAATGGAAAAAGGGATAGATCATCTGGGGGAAAGCAGGCCGCAAGAACTTTGGAACAAAGCCTTGCATCTTCCCAATGCAAAATGGCACTTCATCGGGCATATGCAACGAAATAAAATCGATAAAACCCTACCCCTTATTCACCTCTTTCATTCGGTGGATAGCCTGCGCCTATTGCAAGCGCTTGAAGGCGAATGCGAAAAACAAAAGTTAAAACTTGATTTCTTACTAGAGGTGAACATCAGTGGCGAACAAAACAAGCAGGGGTTTGATCCTTCTGAGGTGCCCGGTTTGTTGAATCAGTTAGCTACTTTAAAGCATTTGCAGTGTCAGGGTTTGATGGGGATGGCGGCCTATGCTGCAGAAAAAGAGAGTTGCAGGCCAGCGTTTCAATTATTGAGAAATACCCGGGATAAACTTTCGGGCCTTTTAGGGAAAAAGCTACCCGAGCTTTCGATGGGGATGAGTAATGATTTCGAAATTGCAATTGAGGAAGGTGCCACGCTAATCCGCTTAGGTAGCATACTTTGGGAAGGCTTGGAACAAAAGTCTGAGTGAAACGCAAAGGCCATAAACTGTTAAAGTTACTAATCTGTTTTAATAATCTGTTTTAATAATTAGACATCCCGACTTTGTGGTTTGCACATTGTCGGGATGTTATATTTTCTAAATCCTAAGTTCATTTACTTTTTGTCAATCTTCCAATCAAAGGTTTTGCTGGAAGCCGTAACTTTAGCAGTAAGTGTTGACTTGGATTCATCACTGTATTTGGGTGAAAATACTTCTTTAGCCTTGGATTCAATCGGAGGTTCATCAGGGTTAGGTGGAGTACCATCAGGATTTAGACGCTTACTTACCGTTACTTTGTACTCCCCTTCTGGAACACCTAATGCCCCTTGGGGGGTTTTAATAACATACTCACCTGCGGCATTGGTATTGGCCCAGCCGCCATTTCCTTTGGTTTCTAGTAATGGGAAAAAAGTAACTTTAGCTTGCTCTACCGGCATGCCGTTAAATGTAATATTACCCGAAACAGCCACTAACCCTTGGGCCGGCTTATCAGAGCCACAACCAATTGACCAAATAAATAGCAATGTAAAAATTGAGCCCGTTAATAATCGAGACATAAGTGACCTCCGTAATTTTTTAAGAATAAAAAGATGTTTATTAGTTACTATTCGATGTTGGTTAAGGTTCCTTCACCAATCGTACATGATCTATAAAGGTTGGTTGAGCTATTGGAATCGCGCACAAATCGAACTGAGGCATCGCCCATGGCAAAATTGGCACCCCCTGTATGCAAGCTTCCAGACTGCCCCCAGCTACTTAGGTTTCCAAATTGAGTGGCGCCACCGGTAGGTGTGTACCAAATGTTGAGGCCTCCATTTGGGTCTACACCGGTCATAACCCAAGATCGATAAGCCCATGAAAGATTGGATCCATTGTAAACATTCCGACAAGTTTCACCAATCATCAAGGTGTTGGAAGTTCCATCGAATACATCGGTTATGCGGGTGTTACTATTTTCACCAAACATATAACGAGCTGAACCAGCTCTGCTCCAATAGTTTGCACTATTGGTATTTGCGCCCAAGGCTGAATCGCTGCGAGATGCAATAAAGTCATAATTGATTGCGGAGCCCACACCGCCACCGGAATCATATTTTACTGTTTTAGATCCAATATCTGTGGGGCATATGAAGGATTTGATAACCGT
>CAJCCR010000117.1 GCA_903960945.1 uncultured Planctomycetaceae bacterium | reverse complement strand
GTTCGAATGCAAACCCAAAGAAGGTAGCAAAGATCGTGTCGAAATTCATGCCTTCCAACGCCTCGAAGATGGCCTCACCATGATTGCTGAATCAGGCAATCGCAGGATCATCGAAGTCGACAAAGATGGCAAAATTGTTCGGGAAGTTCCTCTCACCGTTGAAAAACCTAGCTCCCACCGCGATACCCGCATGGTCCGCAAACTTGCCAACGGCAACTACCTCGTCTGCCATGAAGGCGATGGCAAAATCCGCGAGTACGAACCCTCGGGCAAAGTTGTCTGGACTTATGTAATGGAACTCGGCGGCAGACCCCGCTCACCCGGCCACGGTGTCGAAGGCCATGGTAATGAAGTCTTTGGCGCAGTTCGCCTGCCCAATGGCAACACCCTCATCGCAGGCGGCAACAACAACCGTGTGCTTGAAGTTAACCCCAAGGGTGAGATCGTTTGGAAAATCGATCAATCCGAATTACCAGGCATCAAGCTTGCTTGGGTTACTACGCTTCATGTTCTGCCCAATGGCAACATCATTGTGGGCAATTGCCATGCCGGCCCTGAAAACCCACAGCTTTTTGAAATCACCCGCGATAAGAAAGTCGTCTGGACGTTCAAAGATTTCAAAACCTTTGGCAACGGCTTGGCTGCCGCCCATGTACTGGATATCAAAGCCATCAGGTAATAAAAACTTCTAGAAAAATTCTAAGTGACCCACGGATCATCATGGCCCGTGGGTCTCTTTGTTTTTGAATGATGAGAGTTAATAAGGCAGAAGAAGCATTAGCCACGGATTAACATGGAATTTCACGGAAGGAAGCAGAAGACCAAGCAGAAGAATTTGCCACGGATTAACACGGAATTTCACGGAAAGAAGAACAAGCAGAAGCAGAAGCAGAAAATTAGTCACGGAAGGAAAACACATCTTTCAGAGCCGGATGCGTGAGCGACGGTAATACTCAACCTATCCCTTAGGTGCAAAATCCAAAGGTACAAATGGAGGAGTTGCAGTGGGGCATCCCCATCGCAACTACTCTGTCTTTAAACACACCCCTAATCAATTAATGGGAATTAAAAGTGGTGGACGTTAGAAGGCGGGCTAGCGAAGCGAAGGGTCCTTTTCCCGGAGAGAAGAGGGTTGGGAGTTGGGGGAAGAAAAAGAGAAAGAGAAAAAGATAAAACAAAAGTAATAAATAAATTTCTACTTACTAACACTATCGTTCTGCTTTTTAACTTCGGCCATGATTTTATCTTCAATCGAGGGGGCCCAGAAAGCTGGAAGGCCATAGTAGACCATAGAGCCACCACCTTCGTAGCCACCTTCCTTTAAAACCCTTAGCGAAGGAATATAAGCCATTACATCAATGGCATAGGCGCAGACCCAGGTATTTTTCCCAAGAGCCTCTTTGATTTTGATTGCGTAATCAACAACAACTTCGCCTCCTAAAAAGACCCAATTCGGGCCATCTCCCAATTTCCAAGTTTCAATTGGATACTGGTAGGTTTCCTTGATGGAGCCTTCAGCTTCAAGTTTCTTGAGAAGAAACTTCGCCCGCCCTGCTTGGAATTTATCTTTGCTTTGGGAATCTTGAATAAGCTTATCGCGGGTAGGAATCTCTGCAAATGAAAGAGGTATCTCGCTGTAGGTTTTCTTAAGAGTACCTTGGATTTTATTCATGGGTTGTTTTAAAACCGCATCTACAGAATCTGCGAGTTGGTTGCCATAGTTTTGTGCGAGTTCCACGGTTCTTCTTGGGAGAGGATTTTGATCAGCCCCACATCCGGCCCAGAAAAGCGCGGTTGCACCCGGATGCCTTTTCTCCAACTCCAGCATTGCAAAACCTGGGTAATCCCCACACCATTGAAAGAAAGAAAGCGTGGTAGAATGGCATGCATAACCAAACACAATGCCCTTAGTTTTTCCTGATGCATCCTTAATGAGTAACACGGGAACAGCATGGTCAGAGGGGCCAAGGATTTTATTTTCAGCTTTTAGTTTAACTACATCGGCCTCTTTGTTAGTCCTGCGATTTACTGCAAACGTAGCCTTGCCCTCGCCCCATGATAATTCAGCCGGCATCAGGTTCTTAAAAGCGTTCTCTCCCACAAGGGCAACTTTATCGATAAGCATGGCGGTGTATTCATCGATGAGTTTGTTATTTTCATCATTAAGAAAATACATGGTGCGGAGGTTGGTACCAACGACCGGGCCACAATGGGTATGTGAGCAGGCAAGGCTGATGGCATCGTTGGTTAGGCCAAGAGATTTTGCAAGTTTCTGGCGGATAGCGTTAGAAGTAGGCTGATCAATTCCCACGAGATCGAGGGTGATGAGTAGGCAGCGATTTTTGGTACCATCCTCGATTGCGACGGCCTTGGCGAAAAGATCATGGACCTTGCCTTCAGAAACCTTATCGCGACCACCGTAACCCGACATCCACATGTTTTTTTCGGGCGTGATGACGATGGAGGCAAGCCCTGCTTTCCAAGTGGTTTTTTCCTGTGCCCGTGCATGATGAATCACTGTTACAAAAAGCACAACTAAAGCGAATAAGCGGAGTTTCATTTTTCGTGTTCCTAGCATAATTGAACTAACGGCAGTTGGCATACTCGAAGGCAATCATACCTGTGATGATTTTGCCTGAAGTTGCGGGGCTTTGGGGAGGATGAAAGGAAGCTGGTCTTTGTAATCATTCTGCCAAGCTTGGGAGAAACCGAGTGCTGTCAGAAAAACAAAAAAGATGACGAATGGCTGGATTTTAAGAATCACAATAAACTCCAAAACTTACAATTGCATTAGAGGAGGGTCATGAGATTATAACCGTTGATTCGGTGCGAGGGAAACGGGAAGATCCCAAATTGCAAAAGGCGAAACCAATGAGCGAAACGACAGGCAATCCTTCAAAAAGCGAACTCAGGCAGCATTTCAACCTGGTCCAGGCAACCGCACTTAACATCAGCATGGTCGTGGGTGCCGGGGTATTTGTAACAATACCCCTGATGCTGGCCCATCTTCCCGGCCCTCTGGCACTGCTGGGCTGGATTGCAGCGGGTGTTTTGATTTTGCTTGACGGGATGATATGGAGCGAACTCGGCTCGACATTTCCCGGCTCAGGTGGATCCTATCTCTACCTGCTGGAAGGCTTTGGCAAAAAAGGCTGGGGAAAGTTGATGGCTTTCCTATTCATCTGGCAATTCATGCTGAGCGGGCCGCTTGAGGTTGCCTCCGGCTTGATTGCCATGAGCCAGTTTGCCGCCGCTATTCATCCTGATATCCAATCTTGGAACGAGCAACTCACATGGAAATTCGCAATCATACATGGCACTGACCTTGCATGGAGCATCAGTCCATCACGATTATTTGCGGTTGCATTGGGGTCTTTTCTGATTTTTCTGCTTTATAGAAAAGTCGAGATCCTTGGAAAACTAACGCTTGTTTTCAGCACAGGTGTACTGATTGCGATTCTCTGGATAATCATCGATGGCATCCTTCATTTCAATTATGCGGGTGCGTTTGAACTGGCCGGAAAGGATTGGCCCGGCTTTGGCGGCTTTTCCTCTGGGCTGGGTCAGGCAATGATCCTCGCAATGTATTCCTATCTGGGTTATTACAACATCTGTTATGTTGGTGATGAGGTTAAAGACCCTGGTAGAACCATCCCAAGATCTATTTTCCTTTGCAGTGTCACGGTTATTTCACTTTTCCTGATGGTTCACATTGCCCTGACCAGCGTTGTTGACTGGAAAAAAATCCCCGTCCATTCGCCCGAGGTTGACAACTTCAGCCTGGCTGCGGAGTTCATGAAAATCTTGCATGGAGAGGGTGCAGCCATCCTTATGACTCTGTTCCTAATCTGGAGTTGCCTAGGAGCCGCTTTTGCCGCCCTGCTTGGGTATTCCAGGATTCCCTATGGTGCTGCAAGAAAAGGGCATTTTTTTAGGGGCCTTGCCCGAGTACACACAACCCACCATATCCCCCACCTTTCCCTACTACTGGTTGGCGGATTGACTCTCTTTTGGTCTTTTTTCGATCTTGGATCGGTTATCACCGCCTTGATCACCACCAGAATTTTGGAGCAATTTTTGGGCCAGATCATGGCCTTGATGCTATTAAGGCGAAATCAACCGACACTCAACAGGCCTTACAAAGTTCCCTTTTATCCCTGGCCCTGCCTGATGGCCTCGGCGGGATGGTTGTTTATTTATTTTTCAGCTGGTTGGTTTTTTATAGCCCTTGGCTTGGTAACCCTGCTTTTGGGGGTTCTTTTCTACTTCGGATGGAACAAGCTCGAAAGCAAAAAAATCATCAGGGTTGATTGATCTTCTCCTGACATTATGTTGACTGCCATTCCATGACCCATAATAATTTTATAAATCATCAGGCATTCTACTTTTGAATCAAATATGATAACTAAGTAATCTATTCTTTTTTTGTTTTGGAGCTTTTTGTGAAAATTCAAATCGGATGGGAAGATACTGAACAAGTTGATCTCATGACAATGTATCTTGGGGCGGGTGATAACGATATCACCATTGCAACTAGTAAAGAACATTTTAGTGCCAGCCTATTATCCATCAAAGATTTAAGTGTGGTGCTGCTATCCACCCGATTTCCAGATTTAGAATCCTCCTTTGAACTATTCAAGGAAATCCGGGCACTAAGGCCCCAGACACCGATTGTTTGTGGTTGTATGTCGGAAGATATTTACCGCCTGGCCCGCTACATGATGGCAGGTATGAAATCGTACATCTTGCGCGATCCCAATGGCGACTTCCTCTTCCTGCTGAACGCCATGATGGAAAGTGTGGTTGAATCCGTTAAAGCAGAGCGCGAACAAAAGCTCGCTGAAAAACTTCGTGAAGAAGTCGAATCGGTACGCAAGCTTCAAGAAACCATCGTTCCAAAAAATATCAAACCCCCCGTTGGATACCGGGCCTGCGCGCGCTACGAACCTTCCCAAGTAAAGGTGCTTGGGGGCCAAGCAGTAACCATGGCGGGTGGCGATTATTACGACCTCTTCGGTTTGAAATCCAACAAATTTGTGGTTTTAGTTGGCGATGCCTCGGGCCATGGCATGAAAGCCTGCATGTCGGTGATCACCATGCACACCCTCGTGCGTATGCTCAAAGATGATGAACATCTAAAGCCATCGGATTTTGTCGCTACCGTAAATAGAAACCTTTGCGAACAAGCTATCGTTAGCGCAGATGGTGGTTTTATCACCTTGGCCTATGGCATTCTTAATGGTGATACTCATGAATTTCAATGGTGCTCTGCAGGCCACCCCATGCCATTAATCCAATCAATGGAAACAGGCGAAGTCAGGAATGTTTCAAACGAAGAGGTGGGCGGGATGCCTCTGGGCCTTTTTGAAGGTGCGGAATACGAACAACATTCCTTTACCATCCCACCCAAAAGTAGAATTCTGTTTTATACCGATGGTTTGCAAGAAGCCTTCCCTGATCAGGAAGTCCATGTCGAATTTGGCATTACCGGGATTGCTGCAACCATGAAAAAGAATGTCGCAGAGCCCATCGAAAAAGTCATGGCAGCCCTGTTTGATGATTCCAATGCCTTCACTCAGGGCAATGGTAGGCACGATGATACTTCCGTGGTATTCATCGAACGCTTTTAATAATTGCTTCTTCCCAACTGGGTTCTTGCACTCCTGCCCAAAATCGGGCAAACTATTACAAGCGGAGTGCTTGCAGGGATTGGCCCTGCCCTCCTTATTTTTCAAACCTGCCTTTGACCTGCTTTTTAAGGGCCTATCATGATCCATGCAATGTATTCAAAACTCATTCCCACACTTCTTCTGTTGGCAATCTTTTCCCCAATGATACAAGCTGCAAGCCCCATTGCTGACAAAGCCCTTGAAGTGGAAATTCGCAGGATCATCCAAGAACCCATGGGCGACCTCACCGAAGAAAAACTCCTTAAACTCTTCATCCTCGAAGCCCCGGGAAAAGGAATCAAAGATCTTCTAGGGCTCGAAAAGTGCAAGAACCTCGCCCTTATCCGCCTTTCCAACAATCAAATCTCAGACCTCAAGCCCATCAAAGATCTTGCCAATGTGCAATCTCTCGACCTCGCTAACAACAAAATCTTAGACATCAAACCTATCGCAGGGTTGATCAAACTCCAGTACATCGAACTTTCAGGCAACCAAATTGCAGACATCTCCGCACTCGAAAAACTTACAGCACTCAATGCCATCTACCTAGGTAACAACAAAATCTCAGACATCTCGAGTGTCAAGAACCTCGCAAAGCTTTCTTCTCTTTCCCTCCCCAAAAACCAGATATCTAACCTTGCTCCCTTGACCACAGTCACCCGCATCTCAACCTTAGACCTCAGCGATAACCAAGTTTCAGATCTTGCACCCCTATCAAAACAAACCGACCTCCGCATGCTGATCATCGAACGCAATAAAGTCGCAGATCT
>CAJCCR010000116.1 GCA_903960945.1 uncultured Planctomycetaceae bacterium | reverse complement strand
GGATGTTAGCATCATAGATGGCAATGATGGGTTGTTCAATCAATAGCCCATCCCCAGTTTCTGGGCTTCGGCCGTAAGTCGATCGAGAATTTTTGCCCTCGCCTTGTCATCTTTTCGCTTATACGCCATCAGGTCGTTGAAGCGTAGACGGCGGTATTTGCCAACAGTTCGGCATGGGATTTTTCCTTCGTCCAACAGTTTGACTAAATACGGGCGCGAGACATTAAGCATGTTGGCGGCTTGCTGTGTTGTTATTTCAGCATGGCTTGGAACGAGGGTCACTGCGTTACCTTGCGACATTTCGTTTAGCATATGAAGCAATAAATGCAGTGCGGTGGCTGGTATTGAAACCGTTTCAGGCTTCCCCCCTTTGGTAAGTACCTTGATGCGGACGCTTGACCGTTTGGGGAGCTTGTAGGTTGCAAGGTGCTGCCTAGATTCGAAGGCGAGCCGTGCATCGGCTTCGCTCGGAGTAATAGTCTCAAAGTTTTTAGAAATCTGCTTGTTCATGGTTTTGTGCCTCGAGTATATAACAGAATTATTTTAACACACAATCGTAACAGACGCAATAGTCGAAATAGTCGAAATACTCGAAACATTCAACGGGTGCGGCCAAGGATTCTTGGGTAATCAAGCAGCTTTGGCCTAGTAAGAGTCCCATTGTTTGGTGTTTCGGACACAAACCAAGGCCGCCATTCATGAAATATTCTTGCACCGCCACCTTGCACCGCAATTTTTCAGTCTAAGTCCCAAAGTCTTGGCCCACCCTTCCACCGCGCCGCTGCATATCGCCCCGCCCGTTTCAAGTTGGTCACGATAATTCAATCTGTGTGTGTGCTTTTTTTGCAAAGTAAGCCATCAGATTTTCCAAGGTCTTGCGGCGCACAGTTGTATCCTCTTTTTCATATTCCGCACCCACGATGTAGCATATTCCCAGCCAGCCTGATTTCAGAAGCAACTTCCTGCCCCGATCCAGAAATGTTGCTGACTCTTTCGTGCACTCACCGTACAAGCGGTCTCCAGCCTGTGCAAGATGTTGGCAACCGTGATACACATCCATAAAGGCAAAAAGGGTCAGGTCTCTTTTCCCAGCGCTCAGTTAAGAACTGGAAAAAGCGACCCGACACCTTTTTTACTTCGCTGGGCTGATGGTTACGCGTGTACCTTACTTAGCTGCTCGCTTGGCAGCCTCGATGGGCTTCGGCTGCGATGACAGTTTACAGTGCTCGAACTTAGTCAGTTCCTTGTCGAACACTAGTACGTCCACCCGTGTGTTGTCGAAAAAATTAACCACCCGCGTGGCATCGACGGCAAGGCAAAGAGAATCCCCACCCTTTCGCTTGCCAGCCTCGATGGACTTCGGCTGCGATGACAGTTGAAAGCGCTCGAACTTAGTCAGATCCTTGTCAAACTCTAACACGTCCACCCGTGTGGGGTCGAAATAGATAACCAGATGAGTGGCATCGACGGCAATGCAAGGGCGGACCCCACCCTTATGCAGGAAAGTGGAATCAGCCTTCCACTCGAATGTCGCCCCCTTGTCCGCGATCCAGTTCGTACCAGCAAGCTTTGGCAGGAGCGAACCGATAGAGGCCTTGCACTCGATCGCCTTGATTTTGTCGCGCACGGCGAGGGCTGCATCAAGGTCCCCCTTCTTTGTCTCTACCACAACCGCTTCCTTGAGTATGCGGACGTACTCCGCTGTGGCAGCGGCGACGGCAGCCCGGTATGCACTCTCAGCCGAAGCTGCATCCTGTGCGGCCACCCGGGCAACAAATACAACAAACATCGCTAAAGCCAATAAACGCCTTCCCATTTAATTACCTCCTTCGAACTAGATTTTATACAGACCTATGTTATAGAAACCCGGTCCGCATATCGTGAAATTGGCCAAGAGACAGTATCGGCCAAAAAAGTTTCAACTATCAGTTTATAATCTTAGTTTAGCAATACCTGTTCGCATGTAATATAAGAATTGTAGAATTTTATAAATACATCTTTACCATTTTAATAATAAAAATTATGCAATCAAAAAAAAAATTAATAAAAGATAGAAATATAATTATTTAATCTTTACACAAAGACAAAAGGGAGCCCTTTTTGCTCTAGGCGATTACTTCGTCAATCACTCTGCCATGCACATCGGTCAGGCGGAAATCGCGCCCTGCATGTTTGAAAGTAAGCCTTTCGTGATCAAGGCCCATCAAATGAAGAATGGTGGCATGCATATCATGAATATGAACCTTGCCCTTTTCCGCAAAGAACCCGTAATCATCGGTTGCGCCATGCGAGTAACCACCCTTAACACCACCGCCCGCAAGCCACATGGTGAAACCCTCGGGGTTGTGATCCCTGCCATCGCCACTGCCTTGGGCAGTAGGAGTTCTACCAAACTCCCCGCCCCACCAAACAAGAGTGTCTTCTAGCAAGCCCCGTTGCTTAAGATCATAAAGAAGCGCAGCGATGGGTCGATCAACTTCAAGTGCGTTTTTAGTGTGCCCCTTTTTCAAATCGCCATGCTGATCCCATTGCACAAACGCATCACTATGAGAAACCTGAACATAGCGAACGCCCCGCTCTAAGAACCTGCGAGCCATAAGGCACTGCCTGCCAAAATTCTCGGTGATGGGATCATTAAGGCCATAAAGAGCGCGAGTTGCCTCGGATTCCTGTGAAAGATCTTCCGCCTTGGGCATTTCATTTTGCATACGGAAGGCTAACTCAAAAGATGCAATTCTTCCTTCGAGGGCCTGATCTGGCCCGGTGGTATCCATGAATTCGCGATTAGCTTTTTGTAACGCATTCAATTGCAACTGCTGTAATTGGGATGAGACTTTATCATTGTTGATGAATGCAACTCGAGCATTCTTGGAAGAAACCGAAGCATTGCCTAAAGGGGTTCCCTGATAGGCTGCGGGCAAAAAGGCAGAGCCCCAATTGGTAACGCCACCATGCGCCAAGGTCGGGCAGATGGTAACAAAACCAGGCAGCGAAGAATTCTCAGAACCAAGCCCATAGGTAACCCATGAACCAATGGAAGGGCGCACGAAATTATCACTGCCCGTATGTAACTTTAGTAATGCTCCGCCATGCGCTGCATTGGTGCCATGAAGCCCATGTAGAAAACAGATATCATCCACATGCCTTGCAACATTGGGGAAAAGCTCACTAACCATATGGCCGCACTGCCCATGAGGGCTGAACTTCCAAGGGGATTTAAGAAGGTT
Organism: uncultured Planctomycetaceae bacterium; assembly: GCA_903960945.1. Classification (GTDB taxonomy): domain Bacteria; phylum Planctomycetota; class Planctomycetia; order Gemmatales; family Gemmataceae; genus UBA969. Next base: position 17,363 of record CAJCCR010000116.1, on the reverse strand, counting down.
GCCTGTGGGTGCGAACTGAACTTTAGGTTTATCGTAGGGGAAGGGTTTGCCATGATCGCGATCGAGCATGGTTTTCTGTTCAAAGGTATCCACATGAGAGGGGCCGCCCTTCATGAAGAGAAAAATCATGCGCTTAGCTTTGGGGGTAAAATGTGGAGGCTTTGCAGCAAGCGGGTCGATAACAGCAGCTTTGGATTGATCTGCAAGCAGGCCAGCAAGGGCAATAGAGCCAAAGCCGACTGCAGATTGTTTAAGTGCTTCTCTTCGATTGGGGTAGTACATTTCAACTTCCGTATTTAACGCAGGGTGACAAATTCGTTGGAAGAAACGAGTATCTGTGCCAAGGCAGCCATTGCTTTGACCGGGTTATTTTCAGAAAGCTTAAGAGCCTGAAGAAGAAAATCTTTCGCCCTGTTTGCTTCATCAAGGGTTGGGGTTCTCCCCAGAATATTCTCGTAGAGATACAACACTTGCGCTTCGGGGGCGGGGGCTTTCTGAATAGCTTTTTGCGCGAGCAACTCTGCTGTATCAAGCACCAATTTGGAATTAAGAAAGAATAAAGCTTGGGGTGCAATGGTGGTGTTAGCACGGTCACCATTAGGAACAGCGGCATCGGTGCTATCGAAAAGAGAAAAGACGACAAAAAGATTATTGCGCACCACAGGGAGATAAAGGCTGCGCCTGTTGGAATCGTACTTGGTCATATCCTTGGAGGTATGATCAAAAAAGAATGCCCTGTTTTTAACCTGAAGAAGCGAGCCGCCCATGGTTTTATCCAACTGATCAGAAACCTGAAGAAGGGAATCGCGGAGCACCTCGCCCTCTAGGCGCTTAGGAACAAAGCGCCAGTATAGGCTGCATGAAGAATCTTTTTCATCACTTGCAGGAATCAAAGTGGAAGCTTGTTTGTAAGTATTAGAAAACATAATAGTCTTGTGAAGATCTTTTATAGACCAATTAGATTGGACGAAATGGTTTGCAAGCCAATCGAGAAGTTCTAGATGAGTGGGATTGGTGCCAAGTAATCCAAAGTTATCAGGCGTAGGAACAATACCCCTACCGAAATGCCAGCGCCAAACACGGTTGACCATCACTCGTGAAGTCAGCGGGTTCGAAGGGGAAGCTATCCAGTTGGCAAGTTCGAGCCTGCCACTCGATTTCTCAGGAAAAGCAGGATCATTAGCCTTAGCCAAAACAACCGGAACTGCCCGTGGCATAACTTTGCCTAATCGATCGGTATTGCCCCGGATATGGATAGCAACATCGGTTACTTTTCCTTCGGTAACGCCCATCGCACTGGGAAGCTCAGGAGCAGTTTTTTCCAAAGCAGCAGTTGCATCTTTCAACTTCTTAAGTGTGGCTTTGGGCTCATCTTTAAGCAGCGCTTCGATTTCCTTGGGTGTGGCTTTTTTCTCTGCAACAAGCTTTTTCTCTGCAACCAACTCCTTGCGTTGTTTTTCTAAAAAATCATCCGTCTTCTTCTTTGATTCTGCAACCTTGGCAGTATGCTCTTTCAACTGTGCTGTTTCTTTTTCGTTGGCCAGCGGGTTCTCGTTCCACTTCGCAATCGTCACCAAACTTTCCATTGTTTTGGTGCTTTTAAATACACCTGCAAGGGAATAATAATCGCCTGTAAGAATCGGATCGAACTTATGATCATGGCACCTTGCGCAGCCGAGAGTCAGGCCGAGGAATGTTTTTCCCATGGTATCGATTTGTTCATCGATGATGTCCATTTCCATTTTTTGCTTGTCAACTTCCGCGAGCACCTTAGGGCCAAGGGTAAGGTACCCTGTCGCAATCAAGTGAGCATGTTTTTCGGAATCTGACTTGAAGGGAAGCAAATCACCTGCAATCTGCTCGCTGATAAATTGGTTGTAGGGAACATTTTTATTAAAAGATTCGACAACATAATCACGATAGCGCCAAGCGTTTCCATGCGCAACATTTTCATCCAAGCCGTTGGAATCTGAATAGCGTGCGACATCCAGCCAATGACGGCCCCAGCGTTCGCCATAAGCGGGCGAGGCCAAATAACGGTTGACCATGTTCTCATAGGCGTTGGCAGAATCATCCGCAAGGTAGAGTGCGCTTTCAGAAAGCGTGGGGGGCAAGCCGGTCAAATCAAAAGACACTCGCCTAATGAGGGTGCGCTTATCCGCCTGCTTAGAAGGTGCAATGCCTGCTGTTTCCAACTTCGAAAGAATGAAGGCATCAATGGGATTACGAACCCAAGAACTATTTTTGACCTTGGGAACGCTATGTTGTTTTATGGGTTGAAAAGACCAATGCTCTGCGGTACCCCTGACGATTTTATTTGATTTCGGATAGATAGCGCCCTGCTTGATCCAAAGTTCAAGGTCACTGATTTCTTTAGGTGAAAGTGGGCCATCGGGGGGCATCTTTAAATCGCCCTGCCTGCGTACCACTTTCAACAAAAGCGATTCTGCAGGTGCATTGGGAACCACCGCGGCACCTTGTTTGCCACCCTTGATGGCGCCCTCATAGGAATCAAGCCTTAAATTATTACGGGAGGTTTCAGGCCCATGGCATTTGAGACAACGCTCTACAAGAAGCGGGCGTACTTTTTTTTCAAAGTGTTCTTCAGGGGTTTGCGCCCAAGCCACACCCTGCAACAAGTACGTACCTAAGAGCAAAAATATGAATCTTGACATAATGGAACAATCTCATGATTCAAATGGAGTGCCCTTCCAGTATGACAAAATAAGGAGTTGTTGCAAGCCAGATTCGCTGTAATTAACTCACTTTTAAAGGCAAAACGCCCCTACAGATACCACTAAATTGCACCGTAAGGAGCCTTGCTACCCATTTCTTCCTCAATGCGAAGCAAGCGGTTGTATTTGCTAAGCCGTTCGCTGCGGGCAACGCTGCCCACTTTAATCTGCCCACAGCCACTCGCTACCGAAAGATCTGCGAGAAAATCATCCTCGGTTTCGCCGCTTCGAGCTGATACGACAGCTTTGAAGCCGTGCTTTCTCGCCATGCGGATTACTTCAAACGTTTCGGTGAGCGAACCTATTTGGTTAACCTTAACCAAAACAGCATTGGCAGCATTTTCACGAATGCCTTTGAAAAGCCTTTTGGGATTAGTGACGAAGAAATCATCACCCACCAGCTGAATCTTACTTCCTAGCCTTCGGGTCAGTTCCTGCCAGCCTATCCAATCATCTTCCGCACAACCATCTTCAATACTTGCAATCGGATAGTTAGCAACCAATTCCTCAAGTAAGCCCACCATTTTAATAGGAGAGAGAGTCCTGCCTTCGAGGTGGTATTGGCCCAGTTGAAAGAAATGGCTCGAAGCGACATCGAGTGCGATGGTGCCTTTGATATTAGTACGCTCCATTGAAAGAAGTAGAAAATCGAGTGCCTCGCGTTCACCTTGAAGCTTTGGGCCGTAGCCCCCTTCATCGCCAACCAAAGTGCCCTCATGCCCATGCTTATTAAGCAATGCACCTAGGTTGTTATAGATTGCAACAATTTGCTCAAGCGCCTGCGAATAAGAGGTAGCTTTAGAAGGTTGAAAAAGAAAATCTTGGAAGTCGAGGTTCTTACCTGCATGCAAGCCACCACTGATCATGTTGACCATAGGCATGGGCATACGGGCGACATTATCTTGATCAAGATGTTTCCAAAGCGGGATTCTCAAATTTTCTGAAGCTGCCCGTGCGCTGGCAAGCGAAACCGCAAGAATCGCATTGGCCCCCAGATTAGCTTTGTTTTCTGTGCCATCCATTGCGATCATCTTGCGATCGATTTTTTCCTGATCTGCACAATCAAACCCTTGAAGCGAAGGTGAGATAATTTCGCAAATGTTTCGAACTGCTTTAAGAACGCCTTTACCCTGATAACGGGAAGGGTCTGAATCCCGAAGCTCCAGAGCTTCGTGGGTACCGGTGCTTGCACCCGATGGCACACTGGCCCTACCTATGCATCCGGAAGTGGTATGCACTTCAGCTTCGACAGTAGGTCTGCCTCTGCTGTCTAAAATCTCGCGGGCATGAATTCTAACGATAGCCCTGTTGCTCGAACTCATCTGCCCATCTCCAATAAATTATTTTAAGATTCGAACTCTTCTTCCATTCACTTGAAGTTTGCCTTGGGCAAACAGTTGGATAGCTTCGGGGTAAGCTTTGCATTCTTCTTCAAAAACCCTGTGCATCAAAACTTGAGGCGTATCATCATCAAGGACAGGAACGACTTTTTGCAGAATGATCGGGCCGGTATCATACTGATTATCTGCAAAGTGGATGGTACAGCCTGTAACTTTGTTACCCGAGTTGATCACTGCTTCATGAACATTCAAACCATGAAATCCCTTACCACAAAAAGAAGGGATTAACGAAGGGTGGATGTTCATGACTTTGTTTTGAAAATCATCGGGGATCTGTATAAGGCGAAGAAAGCCACCCATAATAACGAGGTCGGCTTTGAACTGCCTGCACCATCCAAAAATGCGCTGACTGAATTCCTGAAGGCTGATGCAATGGTCGCGCCTGACAACTTCAGCAGGGATGCCTGCGAGTTCTGCTCTTTCGAGGCCTTTAATGTTGGGCCTATCGGCAACAGCAAGCACGATTTCGATGGGAAGTTTGCCTGCCTTCGAAAGATCGATAAGGTTTTGCATGGTGGTACCAGACCCGCTTAGCAGAACTGCAACGCGCAATGGTTTCATGATGGTTCTCTTGGGAAGAAAGTTTGCAGGATGTTTCTTAAGGAAAGGATAGTGAAAATCGGTCATTTCAGAAGGGGGAACCATCTTTGGAACTATTCCCACATGTAAAGATAACAGAATATTCCTAAGATAGACAAGGATTACATGAACTCAGATAGTTGAGGTTATTATGCCGTTCGAGAAGGTAGAAACTCAGGTCGATTTCCCCGCGCAAGAGCGTGAGATACAGTTATTTTGGGATCGCACCCAAGCGTTCGAGAAACTGCGCGAAAAAAACCATAATGGCAAACCCTGGTCATTCCTCGATGGCCCCATCACCGCCAACAATCCCATGGGCGTGCATCATGCCTGGGGGCGCACCTATAAAGATGCCTTCCAGCGCTACCACGCTATGCTAGGCAGAAAACTTCGCTATCAGAACGGCTTCGATTGCCAAGGATTATGGGTCGAAGTCGAAGTTGAAAAAGAACTCGGACTGAAATCAAAACGAGACATCGAAAATCTCATTCCAGGCGACAAGGAAGGCTCGATCGATAAATTCGTGCAAATGTGCAAGGATCGAGTCAACAAGTTTGCCCGAGTACAAACCAATCAATCCATCCGCCTAGGCTATTGGATGGATTGGGACAAAGAAGAAGACTGGGCCAAGCCTGCTGATGAAAGACGCAGCTACTTTACCATGTCCGAGGAAAACAATTACACGATCTGGACATTTCTGAAAAAGTGCTTTGATCGCGGTTTGATTTACCGTGGCTCCGATGTCATGCCTTGGAGTGGTCGTGGGGGCACTGCCTACAGCCAGATGGAAGTAGTCGAAGGCAGAAAGCTTACCGTTCATGCAGCGCCCTTTGTGCGTATGCCCATCAAAGGCCGGGATAACGAATACCTTCTGGTTTGGACAACCACACCCTGGACCCTTACCAGCAATGTCGCCTGCGCAGTCAACCCGCAATTAGAATATGTGAAAGTTCGCGCCAAGAAGGATGGGGCAGCGTACTGGTTCGCCAAGGCTAACCTCGAATTCCAAAGGCAGGAGAAAGAATTCAAAGAAGGGTTTGGCAAAGCTGAATGGTCTTGGCCCAAGCATGTACCCAAGCTAAAACCCATCGCACAGATATTCAAAGAACAAGGTGGATACGAAATAGAAGACACTCAACTTGGTTCAACCCTAGTAGGCCTCGAATACATCGGGCCATTCGATCATCTGCCTGCTCAAAACGAACCAGGCGGTTTACCTGCAGACCCATTACTTTTAGATCGCTGTGGCGTTTCCTGCCATCGCGTGATCGATGGCGGTCGCGATATCGAAGGCAACCCCAATGTCGTCGCGGGCGAAGGTACTGGCATTGTTCATATCGCACCCGGGTGTGGCGATATCGATCATGTCATGGGCAAGGCCAACGGCTTAGTTGCGATTGCTCCGCTTGATGATGAAGCGAAATTCTATCCCTCCTTCGGCGACTTCACCGGCCTTGATGCCACCGAACGATCCACTGCGGAAAAAGTCTTTGCCCTGCTTCGCGAAAAAGGGATGCTCCTTGCTGTCGAAGAATACCCACACATTTACCCGCATTGCTGGCGCACAGGCGTTGAACTCGTTTTCAGACCAGTGGACGAATGGTTCATCGGCATGTCATGGCGGCAAGAAATCATGGATCTGGTGCAGAAGGTTAACTTCCTCCCTGAATCCATCAATGGCAGAGCCCGAGAGCTGGATTGGCTCAAGAACATGGGCGATTGGATGATTTCGAAAAAACGCTTCTGGGGCCTTGCACTTCCGATCTGGGTTGATGACAACGACCCGACTCAATTTGAAGTGATTGGTTCCCGCGAAGAATTAAAGAACAGAGCTGTCGAAGGTTGGGATGAATTTGAAGGGCATAGCCCACACCGCCCTTATATCGATAAAGTTAAAATTCGTAATCCAAAAACGGGTAACCTCATGACCCGCATCAAAGATGTGGGCAACCCATGGCTTGATGCAGGCATCGTTCCTTATTCCACCATGGGATATAACCGCGATAGGGCCGAGTGGGAAAAATGGTTCCCCGCAGACTTGATCACCGAGTGCTTCCCCGGCCAGTTCCGCAACTGGTTCTATGCCATCCTTTCGATGAGCACCATGATGAGCAATCGCCTACCCTTTAATGTGCTGCTGGGGCATGCACTGGTGCGCGATCAGAATGGGGAAGAGATGCACAAATCCAAAGGCAACAGTATTCCTTTCGAGGGAGCTGCCAACGATGGATACGAAATCAAGAACTCCAAAGGAGTGTTGGAAAAGCACCCCCCAATGGGCGCAGACCTCATTCGTTGGATTTTCTGCAGAACAAACCCTGCGACCAACATCAACTTCGGGCCTGTAACCGCAGATGAAGTAAGAGCCCGCTTTGTTCTGAAGTTGTGGAACACCTATGCGTTTTTCTGCAACTATGCAAGGTTGGATAAGTTCGACCCCAATGCGCCCCAGGTACCTTTGAAAGACCGTCCCGACATCGATCGCTGGATTCTTTCAGACTTACAAAAACTGATTGCCTTTGCTCGTAAATCCTTCGAAAACCATGATCTTGCAGCACTCTGCCTCGAATCAGAACGCTTTATCGATGATAAGGTGAGCAACTGGTATGTTCGTAGAAATCGAAGGCGTTTCTGGAAAGCTGAGCAGGGCACCGATAAACTTGCAGCTTACCAAACCCTGCATCAGGTACTGCTAACCTTCACCAAGCTACTGGCACCCATCATGCCATTCCTTGCTGAGAAGATTTATCGCAACTTGGTGGATGCAGGAGATCATTCCATCCATTTGGAAGATTACCCAGCCCCCGATCCGAAAATGATCGACGAAGTTCTTTCAGAAGATATGGAAGCTCTGCTTCATCTGGTTACTCTAGGCTCTGCATCACGCAACACCGTGAAGATCAAGGTTAGGCAACCGCTCGCAGAGTTGCGGGTATTGCCAGGCAATGATGCGGATCGCAGGGCGATTCTCCGCTTTGCAGACCAGCTTTGCGAAGAGCTTAATTTGAAGAAAGCAAGCTTGCACGATGCAAGCGCAGGGCCACTTCTAGTTCCAGAGATTAAAGCCAATGCGAAGAATCTTGGGCCGAGGTTTGGCCAACGTTTGAAAGATGTTCAGCAAGCAATCCTTAAAGCTGATCCTCTAGAACTTTTAAAGAAAGCACAAACAGGTGCGCCTTTCCAACTAGCGCATGGGGCTGAAACCTTCGACCTCGAACCAGCGGATTTATTTATCAGCTTAAAGGCTCAGGAAGGCTGGACAGGTGTTGCAGACCGCGACACTCAGGTTGCCCTTGATACCCGGATCACCGAAGTACTTGCCTTGGAAGGGATGGCCCGCGATATCATCAGGCAGGTGCAGGATCTGCGTAAAAAGTCAGGGCTCGAGATGGAAGACCGGATCATCCTTCATCTGGAAACCCCTTCAGAATTACTTGGTAAATCCATCGCAGGGCATCGTGATTACATTGCCAGCGAAACCTTGGTGCTTAATTACAGTGCTACTGCACCTACAGATGCTCAGGTTGCACAAGTGAAAATTGAGACTCACGAACTTACGATTACTTTGAAAAAAGCTTAAGGAAACATCGCAATGAATGAAACCGTATTGCAGTTCGGGTCGGGCAAATTCCTAAGGGCCTTCGCAGACCTTTTCGTTCACCATGCCAATCAGCAAGGTCAGAACATTGGCAAAATCGTAATCGTGCAATCAACCGGGGGAGAGCGTGCCAACGAACTTGCCAAGCTTGGTGGCAAATACCATGTGGTGTTGCGCGGATTGGAAAATGGCAAAGTCGTTGATCGGGTTGAAATTTGCGAAAGTGTTTCACGCGCTCTTGCTGCAAACACCCAATGGGACCAAGTCCTTGAACTCGCCCGTAATCCACATTTGAAAACCATTCTGTCTAATACCACCGAATCCGGTTACGACCTGAACGCTGCCGATACTGTAAATTGCGCGCCCCCTAAATCTTTTCCTGCAAAGCTACTCGCAGTATTAAGAGAACGATTCAAGGCAGGGCAACCCGGCCTGATGATCATTCCTTGCGAACTGCGCGAAAATAACGCAGAACTCCTACGAAGCATTCTTGTCAAAATCGCACACGAATGGAAACTTGATGCTGCTTTCATTACTTGGATGGAAAAAACCTGCTCTTGGCACAACACCCTTGTGGATCGCATTGTTACAGGCACGCCCGACCAGCACCCATTACTTGCACAAGATCCAATGCTTGCGGTTTGCGAACCCTATGCTCTTTTTGCAATTCAGGAAGTGCCAGGCGTTAAGCGTTGGATCGATCATCCCGCAGTTATCTGGACTAACGATGTGCTACCTTTCTTTTTAAGGAAGGTACGCATTCTCAACGGTGGGCATTCGGGAATGGTGCACAAAGCGATGGCCAAGGGCTATACGATTGTGCGTGATTCGGTGAATGATAAAGAGTTAGGGCCATGGCTTGAGAAACTGTTATACACCGAGATCGTACCAATTCTTGAAGGCCGTTGCGATGACCCTAAGGGCTTTGCAGGGCAAGTGATTGAACGATTCAAAAACCCCTTCATCGATCACAAGCTTACCGATATTTTGATCAACCACGAAAACAAGATCAAGGTAAGGCTGATTCCTAGCCAGGAAGAGTATGTGAAAAAGTTTGGCAACCGCCCTGCAAACCTTGATGAGGTTCTGGTCAAGTAATATTGAGATGAACGCACTTAGCGTTTGAAACGCTGATTTTCTGTACACGCACAATCCAGTTCCCTTTAAATGCAGGGATTTAAACTATCCACTTTTAACACTGGTTTTGTTCCCGGCATAAATTATCAAGCAATTGCTGACATTGAGAAAGAACAAGGATACAATCTATGTATTGGTGAATGATCAGTTCATAGAGGGTTACCATGCGCAGGCCAATCATTTATTCCAGCTGTCTTGTCTTTCTAATCACTACCTCGATTCCATGGGCTCAACAAGCTCCACCGTTGGTTGCCCCTACCGAGGCCCTTTCTCCCGCAGATGAAATGAAAGGCTTCAAGCTACCCAAAGGCTATGTTGTTCAATTAGTTGCTAGCGAGCCTGATATTTTCAAACCCATGAATCTTTCGTTCGACTACAAAGGCCGAATCTGGATTACCGATTCACTCGAATACCCTTACGCTGCCAAGGACGGAACCAAACCCCGCGATTCCGTCAAGATTCTTTCCAACATTGGCCCCGATGGCAAAGCGCAAAAAATTGAAACCTTTGCAGACGGATTAAACATCCCTATCGGCCTACTCCCGCTGCCTTCAAAAAAAGGCGCACCACAAACCGCGCTTGTTCACAGCATACCTAATGTCTACAAAATGCAGGATACCAACAACGATAATAAAGCCGACACTAAAGAACCTTTCCTCACTGGCTTTGGCTTCCGCGATACCCACGGCATGACCAACAGCTTCCAGCTTCATTGGGATGGCTGGGTTCATGCGACCCATGGTTTCTCCAATGATTCCGAGGTGAAATCCTCCGAAGGCAAATTACTCAAAATGAATTCGGGTAATACTTACCGCTATCGCCCAGATGGCACTGGCCTGCAATCCTACACCCGTGGGCAGGTAAACCCATTCGGCATGACAGTCGATTCCTGGGGCAACTTCTACACCGCTGATTGCCATAGCAGCCCTATCTATCAACTTATTCAAGGAGCAACCTACCCTAGCTTTTCCAAGCCTCACGATGGCTTAGGCTTTGGCCCCGACATGATCAAGCACTCTCATGGCAGCACCGGTATTTGCGGCATCACTGCGCTCAACTCTGATTCCTTCCCTGAAGAACATCAAGAAACCATGATCATCGGTAATGTGGTCACCAGTAGAATCAACCACGATCGTGTTGATCGAAAAGGTGCGACCCCTAGTGCTGTTGAGCTTCCTGATTTCATGACCAGCGAAGATTTGTGGTTCAGGCCAGTGGATATCAAGATGGGGCCGGATGGCGCGCTCTACATCCTTGATTTTTATAACAAAGTGATCGGGCATTATGAAGTGCCCCTTACTCACCCGGGGCGTGATAGGCATCGTGGCCGTATCTGGCGTGTCTTTTATACAGGCAAAGATGGCAAGCAATCCCCACAAACATTGCCTGACTTTACTGCAATGTCGGTCGAAGAACTGATTAAAAATCTCGGAAGCAAAAACCAGACCATGCGCATCATGGCGGGTAACGAACTAGTTGCAAGGGAAGATAGCGAAGCAACGAAGTCGCTCCTTGCTACCATCAACAAGCCAGCAGATAACTTCCAACAGGTTCATGCCATGTGGGCTTTACTGCGATTAAACGCCCTGCCCGATCAGGCGATCGAAAGTATTATTACAAACCCAGCACCTTTTGTTCGGGTGCATGGAATCAAGATGGCAACTTCAAAACCACAATTGAACGAAGGCCTTGCAACACTTGTACAAAAGGCGCTGGAAGATACCGATGGAAGGGTGCAAATAGCCGCAGTTCAAGGCTTAGCCCAATATCCTAGCGAAGCGAATTTAAAAGCTATCCTTTCCTTCCGCACCAAAGTTAACCAAAATGATTCGCATCTTTACTATGCCTCAAGATTGGCATTGCGGGAACAAGTTCGAAATCCTGAAGCATGGAAAGGTTTGCCCTCTCAATCTTCTGATCCCTTGGCATTAAAGGCCCTTGCTGATGTAGCCTTGGGTCTTCCTGGTGCAAGCTCTGCAGCTTTCCTTGCAAACAAACTCGCTTTAATTCAGCCCGAGGGAGATCGCGAAATAGCTGTCGTTCGAATGATCACCCGCGATGGCAACGATACAGATAAAACTAACATCGTCTCGTACATGAAAAACGCTCAGCGTCCGAAAGCACGTCAAGCTGAACTGATTCGTGCTGCTTCCCTTGCTGCACAAGAAAAAGGATCGAAAGTTGATCCTGTTCTCTTGACGCAAGCTACAGACCTTTGTGGTTATCTTTTGGCTTCCAAACAAGAGAACGATGTTCGAATCGGAACCGAGCTAGCTTCTTCACTTCAGTTGATTGATCACCTAGACACCATCGTGAAAATTGTAAATGATTCTTCCATGCCAACTGCCAACCGGTTGGCTTGCATTATTTCCCTAGGAAACATACCCAATGCCAAGGCAACTAATGGGCTTCTTGAAACTGCTAAAAACACCAACAACAATCCCGAAGTAAGAGATGCTGCAATCATTGGCCTTGGGAAAACCCTTAGCCCCGAAGTACGCGCCAGTCTGTTAGCCATGTTTGCAGGGGCTTCCGCTAGGCTGCAATCCTCGCTGGCCTTGGCAATTGTTTCTACCTCTGAAGGGGCCAACGATTTTCTCAAGGCGATTACAGAAGGGAAAGCTTCTGCCCGCTTGCTGCTCGAAAAACCAATCGAGAACAAATTAAAGCAACGCAATCTACCTGACTTTGATAAGAAGCTTGCCACCTTGACAAAAGGCTTACCACCCGCAGATCAATTGTTACAGAAAAAGATTGCTGACAAGAAAACTGCGTTTCTTATGGGCAAACATGATGAGATCAAAGGCGAGGCTCTTTTTGGCAAACACTGTGCAGCCTGTCATCAAATTGCCAACAAGGGTGCCAAGATTGGTCCACAACTTGACGGCATCGGATCTCGCGGCCTCGATAGGCTGCTTGAAGATATGCTCGACCCTAATCGCAATGTCGATCAGGCTTTCCGCCAAACCACTCTCGCCCTAAAGAACGGCCAACTTGTCAACGGCTTGCTTCTAAGGGAAGAAGGCGTCCTCTTAGTTCTTGCAGATCAGCAAGGCAAAGAAGTGCGCATCGCAAGTGATCAAGTTGAAGAGAGAAAAATCTCCCCCGTATCGCCTATGCCTGCGGGCTTTGTGGATCAGATTAGCAACGCTGAATTCGCAGACCTAATGGCATACCTATTATCGAACCAGTTGAAGAAATGATCACCTTTTGCCCGAAAGATATGCGACCATGAGCATTCCTTTTTTTAGCAGTGTTGATGAGAAACCTCTTTCTTCTGATGAGCTAAACCAGTTGCATGCATGGTGGCGCGCAGCTAACTATCTCAGCGTTGGCCAAGTTTACCTACTGGCCAACCCCCTCTTGCATGCCCCACTAAAACCCGAGCAGGTTAAATCCAGATTAGTTGGCCATTGGGGCACCTGCCCCGGCCTTAATCTGATTTACGCTCATCTCAACCGCCTGATTCGCAAGCACAGCCTTAGTGTGCTTTATGTCACCGGGCCAGGCCATGGCGGGCCTGCCCTCGTAGCCAACGCCTGGCTCGATGGTACCTATTCCGAAGTCTACCCAGCCATCAGCAGAGACGAAGAAGGCATGATGGCACTCTTCAAACAATTCTCTTTCCCAGGCGGTATACCAAGCCATGTTGCGCCTGAAACTCCGGGATCCATCCACGAAGGTGGCGAACTAGGCTATGCACTTGCCCATGCCTATGGCGCAGCTTTTGATAACCCCGATCTTATCGTTGCCTGTGTAGTTGGCGATGGCGAAGCAGAAACCGGCCCCCTTGCTGCCTCTTGGCATTCCAACAAATTCCTCAACCCAGTCCGCGATGGCGTTGTACTTCCCATCCTGCATCTCAATGGCTACAAAATCGCAGGGCCAACCCTCCTCTCACGCATAGGCAGAGAAGAACTCAACCACCTTTTCCAAGGCTATGGCTACCTGCCTTTCTTTGTTGAAGGGGAAAACCCAGAGGAAATCCACCAAGCTTTCGCAGCAACCCTTGATATGTGTCATTCTGAGATACAAAATATTCACGATAAGGCCAGAAACCATGGCGATCTAACCCGCCCACTTTGGCCTATGATCGTCCTTAAAACTCCAAAGGGCTGGACTGGCCCAGCTTCTTTCGAAGGGAAACAACTCGAAGGCACCTTTAGGTCGCATCAGGTACCACTTGCAAAAACGCGTGAAAACCCCAGCCAACTTGCTGCTCTTGAAGCTTGGCTAAAAAGCTACAAGCCCAATGATCTCTTCGATGAAAACGGGCATCCGCTCCCACTCATCTCTGATCTCGCACCCGTGGGAAATTTGCGCATGAGCGCAAACCCCCATGCCAATGGCGGAGCACTTCTTCGTGATCTTATTCTTCCAGACTTTAGGGAATACGCGGTCGAAGTACAGAAGCCAGGATTCTTACTCGCTGAATCCACCCGGGTGCAAGGGTCTTTCCTGCGCGATGTCATGAGCCTTAATGCTCAGGCCCATAACTTCCGGATTTTCAGCCCCGATGAAACCAACTCCAATCGCTGGAACGATATTTTCGAAGTTACGAATCGTGCATGGATGGAACCGATCCTACCCACCGATGATTCGCTTCATCCTGAAGGCAGAGTGATGGAAATCCTCTCCGAACATTTATGCCAAGGTTGGCTCGAAGGCTATCTTCTAACAGGCAGGCATGGGTTCTTCTCTTGCTACGAAGCCTTCATTCATATCATCGATTCCATGTTTAATCAGTATGCAAAATGGCTTAAAGTCTCACGCTCTATCCCATGGCGCATGCCCATTGCATCCCTCAACTATCTTCTTAGCTCTCATGTATGGAGGCAGGATCATAACGGCTTCAGCCATCAAGACCCGGGCTTCATCGATCATGTGGTTAACAAAAAAGCAGAGATCATCCGGGTTTATCTGCCACCCGATGCCAACACTCTTCTTAGCGTGACCGACCATTGTTTACGCAGCAAAGATTACATTAATGTTGTTGTTGCGGGTAAGCAACCAGCGCCTCAATGGCTCGACATGGATTCTGCGATCAAGCATTGCAGCATGGGCATTGGTATCTGGGATTGGGCCAGTAATGACCGTGGCTCCGAACCCGATGTGGTCATGGCATGTTGTGGCGATGTCCCTACACTTGAAACCCTTGCAGCGGTTGACCTGCTGCGCACCGTTGCGCCAATGCTTAAAATCCGTGTCGTAAATGTTGTTGATCTGATGAAACTGCAATCGCCTTCGGAACACCCACATGGTATGCCCGATCGCGATTTCGATTTCCTCTTTACCACCTCAAAGCCCGTTATCTTTGCCTATCATGGCTACCCATGGCTTATTCACAGACTCACTTATAAACGAGCCAACCACGAAAATTTCCATGTTCATGGCTACCGAGAAGAAGGCACCACCACTACGCCTTTCGATATGACTGTTCTCAACAAACTTGATCGCTTTCACTTAGTGGAAGCAGTGGTAGATAGGGTTGAATGCCTTTCCAACCAAGCTGCCTACATCAAGCAGGATTTGCAAAACAAACTGATTGATCATGCGAATTACATTCGTAAAAACGGGGATGATATGCCTGCAATCCGCGATTGGAAATGGCCAGGCTGGAAACCCAAAGACCGCGAGACACCCTCGTGATCGCCCTAATTCTTAACTCTGGCTCTAGCAGCCTGAAGTTTCATCTAGCTAATCTAAAGAGCAAAATAATCATTGCCCATGGATTAGCAGATTGGGCAGGCGAACATTGTAAGTATAACCTTCATTCCCAAAGTGTTAATGTCGAATCAACGCTATCAGTCTTAGACCCAGCATCGTGCTTCCATCACCTTCTTAATGATTTACAATCTCGTTTCAAAATCGAGATGAATCAACTCACGGTGATAGGGCACCGAGTCGTTCACGGGGGCAACCTCTCAAGGGCAACCCTCCTTAACACCAACACTCTTGAAGAAATTAACAACGCCAGTACTTTTGCTCCACTGCATAATCCACCCGCAATTAAACTTATCCATGAAGCTACCAACCTATTACCTAACATAAAACAAGTCGCGTGTTTCGATACGGCGTTTCATTCTACGATGCCTGAAAAAGCTTACACTTATCCCATTCCCCACGCATGGACTGCTGATTTTAAATTGCGAAGGTTTGGGTTTCATGGATTGAACTACGCTTGGTGCAGCACTAAAGCAGCACAGTTACTGGGCCCGGAAAAAAGGAAGCTAGTGATCTGCCATCTGGGCCATGGCGCTTCCGCTTGCGCAGTCAGCGATGGGAAATCAGTTTATACCACCATGGGCCTAACGCCCTTAGAAGGCCTGATGATGGGAACACGAAGCGGAACCATCGACGCAGGAATCATCTTTCATCTGGCACGCACGCAGAAACTTTCAATAGAAGAAATCGAAAAAGCTTTATTGAAAGACTCAGGCCTATTCGGGGTCTCAGGCAAAAGCGCAGACATGCGACAGGTAATTACACTAGCAAAAGCAGGCGATGAGCGGGCTAATCTTGCAATCGAAATATACTGCTTACGGGTGCAACAAGCGATAGGGGCTCTAAGCACAACCATGGGTGGGGTAGATGCAGTTATTTTTACCGCAGGGGTCGGCGAAAACGCTGCTCTCATTCGAGAGAAGGTGATAGCACCCCTAGCTTTTCTAGGATTAGAAATCGACCCTGCGTTAAACCAAGCATGCCAACCAGACTGCGATATTTCTAAAGCTAACTCAAAAAGCAAAGTCTTGGTATTAGCAGCTCGGGAAGAATTGCAAATGCTGCATGAAATTGATTCGCTCTTAAACCAATAATTATAATTGGCCCATTTTCTAGAATTAATTTTTCTAAAACCATTATTTGGTTGGGATTACTTTTTCTTTGACCGGTAATGGTTCATCTTCATCCATGGGCGGGCGGGGCCTGCCCACACCTTGGCCACCTGGCTTGGAGCAACCCTGAACAAGAACTATGACTAACAACAAAAGATAAATTTTTCGGGTCATCGTGCACCTTAACAATCATGTCCTTAAACATTACTTCAATAAATCATCTGCCAACTCAAATCACCAAGTCTGCATATTTTCACTAACAACTTCTCACTTTAAGCTACAGATCAACGGGCTAGTTACCTATTTTAACAACATCTTTCCCAAATCCTCTACCCATATAAACAATTTATTATTGATGAATAAATGGGGCAAATATGCCGATTATTACGAATGTGATGATTATCGTGACAATAATTGTTGTTTTTTAAATTATGGCATTCATTCAATTTAACTTGGTACGACTTCTTCAAATCCTTTTAATCACAGGATTAATTGAAACGATTATTTTGGGGAGATGCAACGCAGAAGAAGTGACGCCAACGGTTGAAGAACCAAATTTAATTACAGGAACACTGGTTCAGCCAGTTTCACTTTTAGAACGATTTCAAGCAGTACCGATTCAAACACCACCTGAGAGACCAAGACCAATCCAGTACGCAGAGCCCAAAGAAACGCTGGTTCAGCCAGTTTCACTTTTAGAACGATTTCAAGAAGGACCGATCCAAACACCACCTGAAGGACCAAGGCCAAGCCAATACGCAGAGCCCATGGTTTTTCCACCCATCATGGGTTTAAAAGGCAAATACCCTTATGTACAAATGGGTGGCGTTTTTCAGGTAAACTCCGTTTTCTATTCACAGACCCAAAGTAATCGCAATACCCAAATAAATACGGACAACCCCTCGGGTGATCAACCTGATGGTACAGGCATCCGCAGGGCAAGATTAACTGCATTTGGCTCTGTTGCTGAGAATGTTGATTATCGCTTTCAATTTGATCTAGGCGGATTTGGTAGACCGACTGTAACCGATGTCTACATGGATATACTCGAAGTTCCATATTTAGGCCATGTGCGTAT
>CAJCCR010000115.1 GCA_903960945.1 uncultured Planctomycetaceae bacterium | reverse complement strand
TGACAAATCTACAAAAGGAACATTTCCTATGCGAGTTTTATCTACTGCAATTGTTTTTCTTTTAGGCGTATCGACAGCCATAGTTTCAGGGTATGAACCCCAAAAAGAAATCATGCTCTGGCCCAAAGGGATGCCTGAACCCAAAGTTCAAACTGAAATGCCCGAAACATCTATCAAGGGTAAAGACGAAATTTCCCGCAGATCAAATGTTTCTAATCCCAGACTTATTGTTTTCAAACCCGACGCCGGATCCAAAGCCTCAAAGGCTGCAATCATCGTAGTTCCAGGTGGAGGATTTGGTATTCTCGCAGATGAACACGAGGGCTCTGATGCTTGCAAATGGCTAGCAAAAAACGGCATCACCGCTTTTCAACTCGTTCATCGAACACCTACAAACAAACATACCGAGCCTCACGCAGGCCCTGTGCAAGATTTGCAAAAAGCCATTATCGAAGTCCGCAACAATGCTATAGATCTCAACATTGATACAGATAAAATCGGCGTGCTTGGTTTCTCTGCGGGGGGGCAGGTTACTCTTATCGCAGCTACCAACAAACCCAACTTTCCCCTCGTTGATGATAAGACCAACTATAAACCTGATTTTCTACTGCTGCTTTACCCCTACAAGATTTATGATCCTGTCACTAAAAAATTGAGATCCGATATCAAAGTTGAAAACGGACTACCCACTTCCTTCATTGCTCAAACCAGCGATGACACAGGCTCTCTTCCTCAGGGAAGTACCCTGCTCTTCCTAGAACTCATCAATAAAAAAATTCCCGCTGAGCTACATATTTACGAACGGGGCGGGCACGGCTTTGGCATGAACTTGCGACCAGGTGCCACTGGACCTGGCGATTGGCAAAAACGAGCATTCGACTGGCTTTCACAGCATAAACTTCTACTTCAACCCTAATGCCAGTATAAAAGATTAATCTCTGGCTTTGTTTTCTGCGTTGATTCCTTAAAATAGCCTTGTTGGGTTTAGTTATCTGATTTGTCTATCAGTACCTTACAGGGTATATCCCAGCAATTTTTACTTATATTTTGCGCAATTGCTCTCCCTTGATTGATAGGTTGATGCTTGCAGGAAAGATCTTTTTATGAACGACGAGATCGTTGGCATCGATCTTGGCACCACCTTCAGCCTCTCTGCTTTTGTCCGTAATGGCAAAGCACAGGTTGTTAAGGACACTTCCGGTAATTCCCTCATCCCCAGCATCATAAGCATCCATGCGGATGGGAGTGTATTTGTTGGAACAGAGGCTCGACGCCATTGCCTTACTGACCCCGAACACACTATTTTTAGCATCAAGCGTTTAATTGGAAGAACCCTAAAAGATCTTGAAAAAGATCTCCCTTTTATCCCCTATCAAATACAGGAAAAAACTCGGGATGATGGCAGGACAGTTCTTACCGTTAAAATTGGGGACAAAGATTTCACCCCAGAGGAAGTGTCTGCAATTATTTTGGGAGAAGTCAGGCGACTCGCTGGTAACCCCACTAAAGCCGTTATCACCGTTCCAGCATATTTTGATGATTCCCAAAGACAAGCTACACGAGATGCAGGCAAAATCGCCGGCCTTGATGTTCTTCGGATTATCAATGAACCTACTGCTGCTGCTCTCGCTTACGGCCTTGATCGCAAGCGCAATGGTACCATTGTGGTTTATGATCTAGGCGGTGGTACTTTTGATTGCTCCGTTCTTTCCATTGCTGATGGCGTTTTTAAAGTCCTTAGCACCAATGGTGACACCCACCTCGGTGGAGATGATTTTGATCACGCAATTATACGGCATGTTTTAGATGATAAACTTAACATCAAAACAAAACTGGATGCACGCACTATTGCAGCACTAAAATTAGAAGCTGAAAAAACAAAACGAAACCTAAGCAGCAATGACCAAGCAACTTTCAATTTAGATTCGCTTCCAACCCTCGGCACAACTCCTCTGGAAATCGCCAAAGAAAATTTCGAACATAAAATCATTCCTTTGATTGAACGCACTCTAGCTTGCTGTAAAAAAGCCCTTAAAGATGCAGGAATTAAAACCACATCTGTAGACGAGATCGTTCTGGTAGGGGGATCTTCCAGAGTTCCCTTAGTTCAGAAAATGGTTCAAGAATTCTTTGGTAAAAAGCCATTAACCTCGATCAACCCGGATGAAGCAGTAGCAATCGGCGCTGCAGTGCAAGGCGAAATACTATCAGGCAAACGCAAGAATCTATTACTATTGGATGTCATTCCCCTTTCCCTTGGTATTGAAACTTTAGGCGGGGCGATAAGCAAACTAATCCACCGCAACACCACCATCCCTGCAATTGCAACCGAACGGTTCTCCACTGGCGTAGACAATCAAACAGGGATTGTTTTCAACATCTATCAAGGCGAAAGAGAACTAGCTAAAGATTGCAAAAACCTTGGCAAATTCACCCTTTCTGGCTTCCCGCCCATGCCTGCCCAAATGCCTCAGGTTGATGTCTCTTTTATTATTGATGCCAACGGGATCCTCACTGTAAGCGCCAAGGAAATCCGAAGCGGCGTGGAAGCAAGTGTGAAAGTGCAACCTGCAAGCGGCCTTAGCAAAGAAGAAATTGAAAACATCGTTCTCGATAGTATCGAACACGCAAACGAAGATTTTAAACAAAGGATGTTAATCGAGTTAAAAACCAAAGCAGGCATTGATCTAAACCATGCCAGAAGAATTCTTTCAAACTCCATGCTTCCTCTTTCTGAAAACGACAAATCGAATATCAACACGGCAATTGCAACCGTAGAAGCCTCTCTACTTCAGCAGGAACCAGGAATAATCAAAACTGTGTTGGATGAATTTCAAACGGTTTTAACGCCCTACGCCTCAATGGCTATGGACGCTGCAGCAAAGATGTATCTTTCAAATCAAAACCCTGAACAACTAAATGAT
>CAJCCR010000114.1 GCA_903960945.1 uncultured Planctomycetaceae bacterium | reverse complement strand
CCCCCGATGGTTTTGAAGACCATGGCCAACACCAGTTGTGCAAACACTCCCGAAACCAACTCGATAAGGCATCTATATGCCATTAGGCTATTATCCATGGAAATGCTCTGCTGTCCAGTTTTGTTGCTCAAAACACGTAATAATGGCAAACAATACCGGGGTAAACCGGAATAAACACCTAAGAACAACAGTTTCTCTATCCGTTTTCTAAAAGGGAATTGACAAGCCCGCATTCAAGGTTCAAAATATAGCAACCTACCTCATTGATTGGTTTTCCTGCCTGCGCTGGAAAGGTTCCTCAATATGTTTGTTACTTTAGTCAACAAAAATAAATTCATTTGCTCAATTGTATTAATGCTACTTGCATCAGATTGGTTGTTAGGCCAAACACTAAGCCAGAAGATTGATGCAGAGGTTGCTAAGCCTATTGCTGATTTTGAAAAGAAAGCTGCGCCACTTTGTTCTGATCTAGAGTTCATCCGCAGAGTGACTCTTGACTTAATAGGAACGATACCCACAGTAGAACAATCCCGAGCATTTGTAAAAAGCACCAATGTAAATAAAAGGTCGGAGTTGGTGGATGCATTGCTGGCAAGCCCCGCTCATGCCTGGTATTTCGCAATGGTATTAGATGTTACCTGGATGGAACGCAGGGCAGATAAACATGTGCCTTCAGTTAATTGGAAACAGTATTTGCGTGAATCATTACTTGCGAACAAACCTTACGATGTGATGGTGAAAGAGATTCTTTCTGCGGATGGTGTAGATGCGAAGATGAGGCCTGCAGCCAAGTTTTATCTTGATAGGGAAGGCGAGCCGCATTTGATCACCCGGGATATAAGCAGGTTGTTTTTGGGAGTAAATTGGCAATGTGCGCAATGCCATGATCATCCGAGGGTTGAGGATTACAAGCAGGATTTGTATTACGGATTGTTTGCGTTTTTCAATCGGAGCTATGTCTTTACTGATGCCAAGACGAAGCAATCGGTGTTTGCGGAAAAAGGCGAGGGGGATGCAAGCTTTCAATCGGTGTTTGATCCTGCGAAGGTAACGAAATCAAGCGGGCCAAAGTTGTTCATGCGTGCTGCAATTGCAGAGCCCAAGATGGAGAAGGGCAAAGAATACGAAGTTGCGCCCACGAAAGAAGTGCGCGGGATACCGAAGTTTAGCAGAAGGTCGCAGTTGGCAAACGAGTTAGCACGAGGGGATTTTGCGCCCTTTGCCCGCAATGGTGCCAACCGCCTTTGGGCCCACATGATGGGTAGGGGGATTGTTCATCCTTTGGATTTGGGGCATGGAGACAACCCCGCATCGCACCCAGAATTACTGGATTTGCTTGCAAATGAATTTGTGAAGGCAAAGTTCAATCATAAAGAAATACTTGGGCAGATTGCGAAAAGCAAAGCCTATCAAAGGTCGAGCCAGTTGCCTAAGGGTTTGCAAGATCCCAAGCCTGAAGAATATCTTGTTGGGGCGATAAGGCCCTTGTCGGAAGAGCAATTTGCTTATGCGATTTTGCAGGCATCCGGGTTTACCGATGCAGAACGAATGATACTAGGAGCGAAGGTTGAGGAATCTTTATTACAGGCAAAGTTGGCACCACAGGCGACGCCGATTATTAATGCGTTGGCAACGCCTGCGGGGCAAGCGCCTGGTTACGAGGCCCGAGTGGAGCAAGCGCTTTATCTTGCAAACAATGGGCAGTTGCAGGGATTGCTTGCACCCAGGAAGGGTTCGCTATCGTTCAGGTTATCTGAAATCAAGGATGCTAAATTATTTGCAGAAGAGTTGTATCTTGGGGTGTTGACCAGAATGCCCACGGAAGATGAAAAGAAGGAAGTGGAAGTGTTGCTGGGCAAGAAAGATGTAGATAAAGCAGGTTTAATAAGAGACCTGGTGTGGGCGTTGATGACCTCGATCGAATTTCGATTTCAGGTTTGATTGCTTGAAGAAGGAGCATGAACAATGAAGTGTAATTATGCATGTAAAACGGTGGATCATGGAGTATCAAGGCGGGCCTTTTTAGGGGGCGTTGGGGGCTTGGGCCTTGGCGCTTTGGCTAATCCTTTGGCAGCGAAGGGCCTTGCGATTCAGCAGAAAAGGGTGCTGGTTGTGTTTTTGGCTGGCGGAGTTAGCCAGTTAGAAACTTGGGATCCGAAGCCAGGCGTGGTAACTGGCGGGCCATTTAGGGCGATCCCAACATCCGTGCCCGGTATCCATATCAGCGAACTTTTGCCTTACACTGCAAGTTGGATGCATAAGCTTGCATTGGTGCGTGGCATTAACACCAAGGAAAACGATCATGGCAAGGGCGCATACATCATGCAGACAGGTCGCAGGCAGGAACCTGCGAACGAGTACCCGCATTTTGGTTCGGTATGTTCGAAGCTGTTGACGGAAGACAAGAACCCGCTGCCTGGTTATTTAAACATCACGCCTAATGGTTCTGGTGCGCAAAGTTCGAAGGATGCTGCGTATCTTGGGCCTAAGTTTGGTTCGGTGAGCATAAGTGATGGCAAGGCACCCGCCAATTTAGAGAAACCTGCGGGGATCAATTCCGAAGCGGAAATGCAGCGTCATCTGCTCAGGCAGAATGCTAACGAAAGATTTTACTCGCGCAGAAAATCTGCGATGACGGAAGCTTACACCCAGACCTATGATCAAGCTCGCATGTTGATGGAGAAGCGTGGGTTGTTTGATATCACTTCAGAATCTGGGAAGCTTGCGGATCGTTATGGTAAACACGATTTCGGCAGGCATTGTTTGTTATCGCGCAGATTGCTTGAGGGCGGTGCGACCTTTGTAAAAGTGAGCCATACTAATTACGATACGCATCATGAAAACTTTGATTTCCATATTGAACAATTGGGTGAGTTTGATCGAACTTTTGCAACCCTGCTGGAAGATTTGGACATTCGTGGTTTGTTGGATAGCACCTTGGTTGTGGTGATGAGTGAGTTTGGCCGTACCCCCACTATTAATCGTAATTTTGGGCGGGATCACTGGGGCACTGCGTGGTCGGTTGCGATGGGTGGTTGTGGAATTCAAAAGGGAGCAGTGGTTGGTAAAACCAATGCGACTGGAACCGCGGTGGTGGATCGGGAAGTGAATGGCGGGCATTTGTTCCATACTTATTTGAAGGCATTGGGGTTTGATTCGAAGAAGAATTTTTATGTGGACCAGAGGCCATTGCCCATGGCAGACCCGAAGGCATCGCCTATTGAGGAAATATTGCTGTGATGCAAAAAGATAAAGATGCGAAGAAAGAAGCGCCTAAAACTCCTGAGGTGGTGAAACCTTCACCGCCTCCTGTTTTTCCTGGGTTAGATCCCGCTGCTGCGAGGCAAGCTAAAGAATTCAAGCATACTTCCGCACTGCTTGCGTGCAGGTATGAACCATCGGGTAAGTTTTTGTTTACTTCTGGGCAGGACAACACTTTACAGCGCTGGGAGATAGAAACCGCAAAGAAAACCGATATGGCGGGGCATTCGAGTTGGGTTCGTGCAATGGTATTTGCTCCCAAGGAAAAGTTGTTGTTCAGCGGCGGTTACGATGGGCAGATCATTTCTTGGAATTATGAATCAGCAGATCCCATTCCGCTTAGGCAGGTGCTTGCGCATCAGGGTTGGATAAGATCTTTGAGTGTTGATCCTACAGGCCAGAAGTTGGTTAGTTGCGGTAATGATGGCAGAATTGCGATTTGGTCTATTCCCGAATTGAAGCCTGTTCATTCGTGGCAGGCTCATGAAAACCATGCGTACCAGGTGGCATTTCATCCCTCGGGTAAAGAGATAGTATCGGTTGATTTAAAGGGCGTGGTTCGAATCTGGGATCTTACTGGAAAGAAAATCAGAGAGATCGAAGCCAAGGCGCTGCACAAGTATGATACAGTTTTTGGTGCGGATATTGGTGGCGCCCGATCGATGGCATTTTCAACTGATGGCACAGTGTTGGCCCTGGCAGGAATCACCAATGTGACAAACGCTTTTGCAGGCGTGGGTAACCCGATCATTTTGCTGGTGGATTGGGCTACTGGAAAGATTACTAAAGAGCTTACCCCGAAAGAGAAGTTTCAAGGCACGATGTGGGGCGTTGCCTGGCATCCTGCTGGTTTTGTTGCGGGCACTGCGGGTGGTAATGGGGGAATGCTTTGGTTTTGGAAACCCGATCAGTCCAATGAATTTGCAGCGATCAAGCTTACGGATAACTCTCGGGATATTTCAATTGCGCCAGATGGCAAGGCGATTGCGATACCATCTTATGGCGGATTTGCCCGGATCTTTGATATTACGCCTAACCTTAATCCCCCTAAAGAAGTGCCAAAGGTTCCCCCTGTTAAGAAGTAAGTTTTGGGTTAAATAAAGCAGTTAATAAACAGGCACCCGGAAATAAATCAGCCGGGTGTTTTCATTTTGATCACCCATTCGAATCGTTCTTTCGTGATAGAGTTCTGTCTGACATAGCGAAGTGGGTGTCCATCTTTACTGGATAGTGAAGCTGTGGTGAAGAAAGGCTGGCCTTATTGTTGGCGTGATGCTTTTTTTATTAGTGGCATGCATTTTTCGGATCCATTAATTGGTAGAATATATGCAGTCAATTGGTGGCTAAATGGATAAAAAGCAAATGCCGGAAAGTGGACTTGTGTGTCTTTTTTTGTAAAACAACGCAAAGGCTTAATGAGACTTTTCGGGGGCAGTTGTGGATAAGAAATCATTGATGATTGTGGATGATTCAGCAGTGATGAGGCATTTCCTTCGCACGAAGATTTCGGAAGGTTTTCCGGAGCTTAATTTAGAAATCGCAAAAGATGGCATGGATTGTGTTGCCATGTTTGAGGAACGCAGGCACGATTTTGTGTTTTTGGATCTTGTCATGCCAAGGATGGGCGGGCTTGAAGCGTTGAAGGTTATTCGCAGAAAAAGTCCGAATACACGGGTTGTAATCTGCTCTGCCCTTTCCCAAGAGGGTGCCGAGATAACGCTGGAGGCTCTTTCTTTGGGCGCGGTGGATTATATAACCAAGCCCAAGGTTGAAGTGGGCAAGCAGATCACCTGGGAACAGTTTGAAGAGGATATATTCCACAAGCTGAACGCTCTTTTAAAGCAGGATGAAATCTCAGGTAAAACCTTTGCAGCCCGGCCAAGCCTTTCCAGCCTTCCCGCGCCCCAAAAGGTGGCAGCCGTCGGTATTGCTACTTCTACCGGTGGGCCACCCGCTTTAGAATCGCTTCTGAAGTTGCTAAAGCCGGAATTTAAGATCCCCATCTTGGTGGTTATTCACATGCCACCTATTTTTACCACACGCTTTGCTGCTAGGCTAAATCCTCTTATCCCGGGCAGAAAGGTGCTTGAGGCATCTCACGGTATGATGATGCGCCCCTCGGAAATTTATATTGCCCCGGGTGACCATCACCTGTTTGTTCAAACGGTGGGAGGTTTGCCTTTTCTGGGTTTGAATCAAGAATCTCAGGAGAATTTCTGCAGGCCCTCTGCAGATGTTTTGTTTCGTTCCATGGCAAGTGTGTTTGGCAAAAATACGCTTGTTTCGGTGCTCACCGGCATGGGGCAGGATGGAATGCTTGGTACAAAAATGATTCGTGAAAAAGGAGGTATTGTAATGACACAAGAAGCGACAAGTTGTGCCGTGTATGGAATGCCCAAGGCAGTCGTGGAAGCTGGAACTTCTCAAGCTTCACTCACTGTTGAGGATATGGCAAAGGCCATTATGGATTTAAGCTTGAATTGTTAGAGCTCTGATTCGTATACAAGATAAAAAACAAAGCTTGGTTTAATCACATCAGAGTTTGATATTTAGCAAATTTCAAAGCCCAAGAAAGTAACATTTCGATTTAAAGCAATCGATCTGCGTGTAAATAAAAGATACTTCATTTTTAGTAAATATGCCTTATGGGGGAGTGGTTTGGAGCTTTTTTAAAGTTAAGGCATCGATAACACAGAAAAGTTATCAGGTTTTGTTTTAGCCAACAAGAATTAGCCATCAATATTAAGGGTAGATAACGAATGTGCAGGGAGAATTGTTAACAAAAAGGTAGTAATAAGAATTTATTCTGTTGTTTTAGAATTAAAGACACATTATGATTGATTGGGCTAAATAGAAAATGTAGGCAAATTGTTTGGGTGGGGTGGTAAAGCCTTCCTTTAACGAATTAGCTTATTTGGAGCCTTCCCAGGCAGTTTTGGAAGCATTTTGATACAACCCGGTCTTTTGGTTTCTGGTCGGAACCTTATTTGGAAGTATGGAAAGTTGCCGAAATGGAATCCGAACCGATTCCGTTTGTCAGGAAGTTGATTCAAGCCTACCGTCATGAAAAGGACGTTCTGGATTAGGTCAAAAAAAGTGAAAGATTGCTTTAAGTGTGCGCACTTGAGTTTGAAGAATTTTAAGGTTTTATCACGGGGATGTGGGTGCCTGATTTTGCTACAATTTAATTTCGCTCTTTAAGTTCGGGTTAGTTCAACGATTTTGTTGGGAGTTCCTTGGGTATGACATTCATTCAAACCAAATCTTCCCAAGTTCAGTCTGGTAGCATTTCCATGCTGGGTGAAGATGTCAGAAAAGAACGAAGGGAAGCAGTCCAAAAGTACCAGCAATATGTTGGTTTCATTTTGGATGAACAAGAATATGCTATTCCTATTGAAAAGATTCAAGAAATTGTGCTTTACACCGGTGTGACACGGTTGCCACAGGTTCCGGCCTTTGTCGAAGGGGTAACCAACCTTCGTGGAAATATAATTCCCATACTGAATCTCCGGTTTGTTTTGGGAATGCCAGGCAAGGAAATTAATACTGACACCCGTGTTGTTGTCGTGCATGTGCAGAAAAAAACCGTTGGCTTGATTGTGGATAGTGTAACCCAGGTTAAGAAAGTGAATCCAGAGGTGATTCAATCGCCTGAATCGGCGATAGCCATGGGCGCTTCCAATCACATTGCGGGGCTAACCAAGGAAAACGATCATCTTCTTATACTGCTTGATATCGAAAAAATGATGCAATCAATCAACGTACAGGAAGTTATTAAGCAGGATTAAATATCTTACTTGTTGAAGCATTGAAAGTTGTAACAGGCTGTGTTGTTTTGTTTAAAAAGGATTACTTTAGATGGCTCGTCAAAGAAAAAGTGCTGTGGCTTCCCAGGGATCAACCATGGGAGATTTGTTTGATTTTCCCGAAAATGCATTGGCATATGCCAGGTTTTCCAAGTTGATAAACCAGGCTCAGGATGCAAAGCTCATCAATTCGATTGCACTGCCTGGGTTCAACAGCGCCATTGGTTTTTCATTCTCGACCTATTGGGAATTTAATACGAAGGAGCAGCATTTCACCCTTGCAATGGATTCTTGCGCTGATGGGTTGGAATTGAGCCCTGCGATCAAATCCTTGGTCTTGAAGAGTGGAAGTATTGCCAGTAGGGCCATCAGGCAGGCAGATACCATGGTGATCGAAAACCTTGGGTCATCGGAATGCCCCCTTTCCAACGCCATGGCCACAGTTGGTATGAAATTAGCAGTTGCGCACCAATTGTTTTTGGATGGAAAAACGGCGGGAGTTTACCTGCTATTTTCCAAGAAGGCGATTGAGCAAAAGTCTGCAAAGGATCAGTTGCTAGATGAGCTTTTCAAGCTGGTTATTGAAATGCAGGGTCGTGAGGCCAAGTCATCAGAAATGGCAAGAATCTTCAACATGGTGGAAAATCTTCCCATCAATGTGATGTACACCGACATTGATTTCAACATCCGTTACATTAACCCTGCTTCCGCAAGAACCCTGGCAAGGCTTGAAAAATACATGCCAATCAAAGTTTCCGACATGATAGGTAAATCGGTGGATTTGTTTCACAGGGCGCCTGAACACCAGCGAAAACTTCTCAGCAATCCCAATAATCTGCCACATAAAACCATTATCCAGGTTGGTCCGGAAAAACTCGATTTTTATGCCAGCGCAATCTATGACCATAATAAAAACTATGTCGGCGCCATGGTGAACTGGGACATCATCACCGAGCGGCTTGAGAATGAAAAAAGCCTGAAGAATGCACAGGATCGTGAGAGGGAACAGGCAGTCTACCTGCAAAACCAGGTGAACTCATTACTTGAAAGCGTTAATGCAGCCGAGGCGGGTAATCTTACCGTGGATGTGACCGTATCCGGGGATGATGATATCGGCCAGATGGGCAAAGCGCTCAAGGCTTTCCTACGCAGGCTTCGTGACGTGCTTGGTACGGTTATCGAGGCTATCAACCAGCAAACCGAGGGGAGCAAGTTGATTGCTGAAAGTTCCGCATCAATGAGTCAGAGAACCCAGACTCAAACCGTAACCATTCAGGAAATGAATGCCGCTGCTGAACAGCTTAACCTGACCGTCAAACAAATCTCGGCGAATGCGAATCAGTGCAAATCCCAGTCGAGCGATGCTTCCTCGCTTGCCAAGTCTGGAAGGGAAACGGTGGAGAAGGCTGTTGCCTCAATGCACTTGATTGAAAAGTCCAGCGAACAGATTTTCGACATCATTCAAGTGATTGGCGAGATAGCCAGCCAAACTAATCTTCTTGCGTTGAACGCTGCGATCGAGGCTGCTCGTGCAGGTGAGCATGGATTGGGCTTTGCGGTGGTTGCAGACGAGGTTCGGAAGCTTGCTGAAAGATCTAGTCAGGCGGCCAAGGAAATAGCCCAACTGATCAAGGAATCTTCCAAGCGGGTGACCGAGGGGGCCCAGCTTTCTTCAAAGGCGGGCGAATCGCTAATTGCCATTGTGAATAGCGTTACCACCGCCGCTGAAGGAATCACCAAGATTGCCGAAGCCACTGAATCGCAATCCAGTAGTACCAACCAGATGATGGTCGCAATCCAGAATTTTTACAAGAGTATCGAGGATAACGCCGCCAGTGCGGAAGAACTTGCAAGTAGTGCAGAGGAGTTGGGCGCACTCGCCTCCAATCTGCAAAGCACGATTTCAAGATTCAAGGTTTCCTAGACTTTACGGGGTGAAGGATTATCGCACCTTTGGCCATTACTCCCGGAGAATGATTCTTGTTGGAGCTTAATGACATAGAAATGGCCGAATTCCAGGCAATTATTTATCGGATTTCTGGAATGCGGATCAATGAGACTAAAAAGATCCTGTTATCAAGCAGGTTGCTTCGGAGATTGCGTGCTACTGGAATTGCGACCTACGGAGAATATCTGAAGTTGGTTCAATCGATTGCGGGCAAGGCGGAATTAGACGCCATGATGGATGCCGTGACCACCAATGAAACTTTCTTTTTCAGGCACGACAACCATTTTGCCTGGATGGAAGCCTACCTGAAGGGTCTTTCGAGCCAGGCAATGAAGGGGCTAAGGCCCAAGAAACTGCACATATGGTCGGCGGCATGCAGCACTGGAGAGGAGCCTTACTCAATAGCCATGATGTTGCTTGATAACAAACTGATTTTGAACGGGTGGGAATTGAAAATACTTGCCACAGATATTTGCTCCACGGTTTTGGAAACGGCTCGCAAAGGAAGGTATCAGGGCAGAACCTTGGAACAAATACCCTTGAAAAAGTTAAAAAGGTATTTCAAGGATTCGGCAGAGACCGGATTTCTGGAGGTTAAACCAGAACTTGTGGAAATGGTGGAATTTCGCAAGCACAACCTGATGCAGCAAATGATACCACTCAGGCGGTTTGATTTGGTGTTTCTCAGGAATGTGCTGATTTATTTTGACAAGGAAAGTAAGACAAAGGCTTTGGATCGCATATCTGAATCCATGGCAAGTGAAGGTTACTTGGTATTGGGTGTGGCAGAAGACACCCTTGGTTGCTGCAAGTCCCTGAAAAGAATTCAGTCGTGGCTTTACCAGAAAGAAGCCGGTTAGACAGAAAACATGAGCGCCAACGAATACCTACAAATGTATCTGGAAGAGACCGGGGAATTCCTCGAGAGTCTTGGGCATTTGCTACTGGCCCTAGAAAAGGCGCCAAATTCCATTACCTCGTTGAATGAAATTTTCCGGATCGTTCACACCATCAAGGGTTCTGCAGCAGTCATAGAACTTGAAGACGTTTCTGAGGCGGCACACCAGATGGAAAATCTGCTGACCGCCTGGCGAAAAAATAGTGCCAAAGTTACAAGAAATGGTATCGATGTTCTTCTTGCCTGCCTAGATGCACTTAAAGCTTATCACCAGGAACTTTCGGCCTCGGGCCAGCCTCCCGAAGTGCTTAATGTACCCATGGAAGCGCTGAATTTGCTAGTTCATGAATGCAGCGATGGGCTTTCCGATGTCGTTTCCAAGACCTCAGACCAGATCATCAGGCTCACTTATACATTTGGTCGGGATGTGCAATTGCAAGACCTCAAGGCAAAACTCATCCTTGTGAAATTGCGGACCGTTGGCAAGGTGATTTCCACCGCCCCTACTGAGGCGGATTTATCAGAGGGAAGGGCATTTGAAAAATTCTCGGTTGATATTACAAGTCAGATTCCAGTTGAATCACTTGTTAGATTGACTCAAATTGATGGTGTTCAATCCTGTTACATTGAAAAAAATCCATCCATCAAGGCGGAAGCCTTTTCTTCTTCAATCCCCTCCGAAAGTATTTATACATCCGCATCGGTTTCCGCAAGTCAGTTAATCTTGACTGGAGAAAAAGATAGAAAATCTTTAAATGAAACTCCCTCGGGCGTTTCAGGCTCTTCCAGCGATACCCTTCGGGTGCCGGTTGCCCGGCTGGATGATTTGATGAATCTGGCTGGCGAACTGGTTATCCAGAAGGCAAGGCTTGCCGGTTTAGTGGATTCCTTTAAGGCATTTTTTAGCAATAACTCTGTTGCAAAAAAATTGGAATCGATCATCTATGCGCTGCAGGTCAAGAGTTCGTCCAGTGATTTGGCCTCACTTTTGGTCGATCTTGAAGATCTTAAGCAGGATGCCCAAACCATCAAGGGGGGGTTAAGGCTGTTGGAAGATCTTCGCATGGTGCAGGATCATCTGGGGCGAACTTCATCAGCGCTTCAACGCGGTATACTTGCTACGCGCATGATTCCAATCGGCCCCATGTTCAACCGTTTCCAGCGTATGGTGCGTGATCTGGCACAAACAACGGGCAAGAAATTTGATTTTGAAATTGTTGGTGAAAATGTCGAATTGGATAAGCGGTTGATCGATGAACTTACAGAACCGCTGTTGCACCTCCTTCGTAACGCAATTGACCACGGACTTGAAGATAGCGAAACCCGGATAACAAAAGGCAAGAATTCAACCGGTCGTTTACGGCTTAGTGCAAGTCATAATGCAAACAGCGTCCTCATTCAGGTTGAGGATGATGGCAAGGGGATGGATATTGAAAAAATCCGAAAAAAAGCCATCTATCTCGGTATGATTGGTGAAGAAGAATCAGGGTTGCTAAACCACAAGCAGGTAACTGAATTTCTTTGGAGTCCCGGGTTCAGCACCGCTGACAAAATTACCGACATTTCTGGTAGGGGGTTCGGGCTGGATATTGTTCGTAGTCGCATCAACAGAATTAGTGGCAAGATTGAACTGTTTAGCGAAATGGGCATTGGAACCACTTTCCAGATACGGTTGCCTCTTACGCTTGCCATCATGCCAACTCTTCTTGTTCGTGTAGGAGGCCAGGCAGTTGCCATACCGATTGAACTGGTACTTGAGGTGGCTCAGATTTCCACACGGGAATTGCATCAGGTTCAGGGTGTCAGAACCATGGAACTTCGGGGTAAGTTTATTCCTGTTGTAAATGCAAGCACAGTCTTCAACTGGAAGGGTGATCAAGATTCCTTTATAGCTGATAATAATCAGTCTCAGGACTTGAATGGAAAATCATTGCAAGAATCTAATCCCACCTGCAAGGTGGTTATTGTGACTTCGAGCAGACTTACCGCAGGGGTGGTGGTGGATGATTTTCTAGGCAGGCAGGAAATAGTGATCAAATCGCTTTCCGACAATTACGAAAATATTCGAGGCCTTGCGGGCGCAAGTATTCTGGGCGATGGATCTGTTTGTCTGGTTATGGACACGGATGGATTTTTGCAGGCGGCTCTTAGCCAGGAAGGATCAAAATGAGCGGCAACCACTATGTCATTAATTCTAAATCCATCAAGCAGTTGGAAATAGCGTTTAAGCAGGGGGCAAGCGAGGCGGGAAACGCCCTGACTCAGTGGATTGGTAAACCCATTAGTGTCCATTTAGATTCCATCACCCCGGTTCCACTTGGGGAATCCATGAACCTTCTTGGGCAGCCTGATGAGCCAGTATGCTGCTGCATCATGCATCTTGAAGGAGCTTTTAGAGGCCGTCTAGCTTTGGCTTTTTCTGATGAAAGCGGGATGGCGCTTTCAGAAATGCTTACAGGCATTCCGGGATCAAACGAATGGGGCGAATTGGAGAAATCAGCCGCACTCGAATCCGCCAATATACTGGGTTGCGCATTCCTCAATGCCATGGTCCAGTCGGCGGCAAGTAAGGACATTACCACTGTTCTACCTTCACCTCCAAGCTTTCATCGTGATTATGCCATGAGCCTTCTTCAGGGATTATTTTTGGAACAAGCGATGATCGCAGATCGTGTTCTTTTTGTGCGAACCCAGTTTTTTATGGAGAGCAAGGCCCTCGTTTGGCACCTGTTGTTTATTCCGGACACTTTAGAATCGTAAGGAAATACGTTTGAATGGCAGGCATTGGAAATAATTTACCACGGTTCGTCAATATGGGCGATATTGTGATTGGAAATGGGGAGGAGCGATTTAGCACCGTCCTCGGTTCGTGCATCGCCATCATGATGTATGATCCCTCCAAAAAAATGGGTGCCATGGCGCATATACTTCTTCCCCAAAGGCGGACCATTGGAGATGATAAAATCGGAAAATATGCGGATGTTGCAATTCCCGAGATGATTGAGCAACTGGTGAAGAAAGGTTGTGCGATCAGGAAAATCTGGGCGAAACTTGCCGGGGGGGCAGCCATGTTCAACGCAAGTTCCAGCTTCCTGATTGGTGAAAAAAATCTGGTTGCAGCGCGGGAGGTGCTTGAGAAAAAGTCCGTCCCGGTACTCGCAACGCATTGTGGCGGGACCAAGGGTAGAAGAGCGTTGTTTTATCCAGGCTCAGGGAAGATAATTATCACAATAAATGGCGAACCGGAAGTGGAGATCTGATGTCATGAGTTCAACTGCTAACCATCAAAAAAAAATTCTCGTGGTTGATGATGCATTGATTATTCGCAAGATGATCATCGATCTTGCCAAGGAATGTGGGTGGGAGATTGCCGGCGAGGCGAAGGACGGCCAGGAAGCCTGTGAAATCTATAGCAATCAAAAGCCCGACCTCGTTACTATGGATATGGTCATGCCGAACATGAATGGCCTTGAGGCACTTAAAAAAATTCGTGAAATTGATCCCAACGCACGCGTTATCATGATCAGTGCTGTCAATCAGAAAGACAAACTTATGGAATCCATAGAGGCAGGCGCCAGCGATTTTATCGTCAAGCCATTCGACAAGACCCGGCTTAAAGCGCTGCTGGGAAAAATCCTAAGTGAATAATCGTCGAAATAAAGCAGTTAATAAACAGGCACCCGGCTTTAATTCAGTCGGGTGTTTTCATTTTGATCACCCATTCTAATCGTTCTTTCGTGATGGAGTTCCGTCTGACATAGCGAAGTGGGTGTCCATCCTTGCTGGCAAGGGATGCGGTGGTGAAGAAAGGCTGGCCTGATTGTTGATCGGTTGCTAGGTTCTTCGCCATCAATTTCAAAAGATCAAGCACTTGATATTGAGAAGGATCTTGCACGGGGGCAAAGTTCCCATCGATTACCAGAGAGGTGGTTTTCTGTTTTCGAACCTTGATGAGTAATTGCCTTTTGAATCCGCCCGGTTCTTTGGCCTCCAGAATTTCGAGATCGTAATCTGTTGGACCAGAGGTTTTCCAAAGAGAAATAGCTTGGTCGATTTGTTGGGTAGATAGCTGTATAGAGCGATTGAACACCCAAGGTACGATGATCGCAGTGGTTCCAAGCACCGATAAGATGGCGAAGAACCACAGTGATCGAGGGAAAGATCGGGGCATTCGAATACCCGTTTACTTTCGTGTTTGTCTGGCAGAGAAGCTTTCGGGGCTTTCTGCTTTGGAGATTACGACGA
The DNA here is from genome assembly GCA_903960945.1 of uncultured Planctomycetaceae bacterium. GTDB lineage: Bacteria > Planctomycetota > Planctomycetia > Gemmatales > Gemmataceae > UBA969. The sequence continues at coordinate 5,306 of CAJCCR010000114.1, read as the reverse complement.
TGCCGTTTTCTGAAACGGTAAACCCACGCTTGCGATCTTCCTCGATATCGTAGCCAATAACGGTATCCGGTGGCAGTTGCACATTTTTGTCGATGATGGCCCTACGAATTCTAGAATGCCTGCCTACATTGACACCTTCGAAAAGGATGCAATCATCGACCGTGGCGTAACTATTTACTCGCACGCCCGATGAAAGAATGCTGCGTGATACACTGCCTCCACTGATGATGCTACCTTGGCAGACGATGCTATCGTGAGCTTCGCCTCTACGGCTTTGGCCTCTGGTTCCTTCGTCGTTAAATACGAATTTAGGTGGCGGGAACTGAGGCTGGAAAGTCCGTATAGGCCATTCGGTATCGTAAAGATTAAGCACCGGATCGATACCAACGAGATCCATGTTTGCTTGATAATAAGCATCGAGAGTACCAACATCACGCCAATAGGGGACGGACTTTTTGTTTTTATCTTGGAAGCGGAAGGCATGAACATTAAGCCTGGAGATAATGTTGGGAATGATGTTTTTGCCAAAGTCGTGGGAACTGTTTTTACGGACTGCATCTTCAAAGAGAAGTTCAAACAATGATGCTGCGGTAAAAACATAGATACCCATCGAGGCGAGCGAGAAACCGGGATTACCGACGATTTCGGGTGGATTCTCGGGTTTTTCGACAAAGGTGGTGATGCGATCATTGGCATCGACATCCAGAACACCAAATTGGTTGGCTTCATTTACCGGAACTGGAATACAGCCAATGGTGAGGTCGGATCCTCTTTCGATATGGAGGCGAATCATTTCGCTGTAGTCCATTTTGTAGATATGATCTGCTGCAAGAATGACAATATATTTTGGGTTGGCTTTTTCGATGACATAAATATTTTGGTAGATGGCATCTGCGGTGCCCTTGTACCAGTGTTCGTCAATTCGTTGTTGTGGGGGAAGTACTTCGACATACTCATCGAGTTGGGGGCTTAGGAAATTCCAGCCTAGGTTTAAATGCCTGTCGAGGCTTCGCGCTTTGTATTGGGTGAGTACTAGGATTTTACGAAGGTTGCTGTTGAGGCAGTTTGATAGCGGGAAATCGATGATGCGGTAAAGTCCGCCAAAAGGAACTGCAGGTTTTGCACGGTCTCTGGTGAGGGGTTCGAGTCGGGTGCCTTTGCCGCCTGCAAGTATTAGGGTTAGTACATCACGCAAGATAAATCCCCTTTAAAATCTTATTTGTAATCATCGTAATACTGTAACAGTTTTGCAGCATGATGCTTTGCGGAAAATCTGTTTTCGGCTGATTCTCTGGCATTATGCGCGATTTCAGAGCCTCTTGCGGGATCGTCCAGCAGTAGTCTGATTCTTTTAGCAAGCTCTGCGCATTCTCCTGGCGCATAAAGCACCGCAGTTTTTCCGTCTTCAACCAATTCCGCCATGCCTTCCGTCTTTGATACGACCAAGGGCCTGCCTGAAAGCATGGCTTCTAGGGTGGAGTAATAACCTCCGGGTGTAAGGTTGGTTACAAAAATAATAGAGGCGTTTTCAAGCCAGGGTTCTTGGTAATCGACCTGCCCACGAAAGTGGATTTTATCTTTTGTCATCAGGGCTGTGCGAAAGGAATGAAGGCTTTGCAAATTGGCCCCGCTGCCATTGAGACACAATTTTATTTCGGGTTTGACATAGTGAAGAATATCCATGCTCCAAAGGGCATCACGATGGTTGAAGTCATGATGAAAGGGGCCTGAAGAAAATAAATAAGGTGTTTCAGATAAAGGTGCGAGAGATTTGGGCGCAGCTTGAAGCGAGATACCTGGCGGAAGATGCATTAACTTAGATGCTGGAATACCTAGGGTTTGCAGTCTATTTTTCGAAGCTAAGGTGAGGCAGAATATTTTGCGTACCTTCGCGAGTAATATTTTGCGCCATGCATTGGGTCGAAATCCAGTTTTCGGAAGGCCTGATAAAAATGATTTTGCAAGGAAGGAAGGCGAAGCAATTCCAAGGGAGTCTAAAGCTTTGAGGCTGATCACATGAAGGAAATCACTGGGTATTTGCTGCAGCCATTTTCTTAATTGGAATAAAGCTTTGATATCCCAAAGGCCTTTGCTATCAAAATGTGAAACCATTGCTCCCGTATTTGCAAGTAAAGAAGACCATGGGCTTTCTCGTCCTAGAACACCAACCGCAACTGTGTAATTCATGGATCGAAGTTCAGTTACACAAGCCAGCAGTTGCCTGGAATGGCCACTGTATTCGGTGCTATCGATCAAGAATGTAAACGCAGGCAAAGGTAATCCAATCTGCAAATAAAAGCAGGGAAGTTAGGACAAATCCCCGATGAAGGGGAGGTTGCGATATTCATCGTTATAGTCTAACCCATAACCCACCACAAATTTATCAGGTATTTCGAAACCACAGTAATCCGGCTCGATTGGGTGCTCTTGCCGACCTACTTTACGCAGCAGCACCGCGGTTCGAATGGCTTTACAGCCCTTTTCCTTTAAATAGCTGCTGAGTTTGCTAAGGGTATGACCCGAATCTAAAATGTCGTCTACGAGAAGGATGTTACGGCCTTGGATGTCGGGAAGCATGGAGGAATCGATGTTGAGATCGCCTGGCACGGTGGTTTCACCTCGATAACTGCTGGCGCGAACAAAGCAAATACGCACGGGAAGATTGAGATGGCGAACCAGATCAGATACGAAAATGAGGGCGCCTGTAAGAACAGCAACCACGGTGATGGGTTGGCCATTAAATTCCGCTGAGATAAGTTTGGCGATTTCTGTGACTCGTTTTTTGATTGTTTCTTCGTCGATTAAGGTTTTCACAAAAGCTCCAAAAAACTATAGGCTGACATAAAAGCAGATAAAGTTAAAGCAATCTCCCTGAAGGCCTATTCCCCCTGTTTTACCTTTCTTTGGTTATTATGACTAGACTGGTCTTGCACGATTTCTAGAAAGCGTTGTAAATCCTATTAGTGAAATAGTTTCGAAGGTCTGACAAGGAGCAAGGATGGCGATCCTCGAGGTGCGCGGACTGGTCAAGTATTATGGCAGCCGCAAAGTGGTTGATGGGGTTACCTTTCAAGTGGATGTTGGGGAGGTCGTGGGTTTATTAGGGCCTAACGGCGCCGGGAAAACCACCAGTTTCCGCATGACCACGGGGCAGGTTACGCCCAATGGTGGAAAAGTGATATTTGCAGGGAAAGATGTTACTCATCTGCCAATGTTTGGTCGTGCCCGATTGGGTATGGGCTATTTGGCGCAGGAAACCAGTGTTTTTAGAAAACTGACCGTTGAACAAAATGTGATGGCGATTTTGGAAATCATGCCAAAGCATCGCGTTCTTGGTCGTAAGTTGACTCGTGCAGAGTGCCTTGATCGCACCGAAAAAGTTCTGGATAAATTCGGGCTTACGCATTTGAGAAAAAATAATGCTGCGCGATTGTCAGGCGGAGAGAAAAGAAGGTTGGAAATAGCTCGTTGTTTGGCTTGTGATCCGCTTTTGATCCTTTTGGATGAACCTTTTACGGGTATTGATCCCCAAACCATCGAAGACATTCAGCATATTGTGCTCGATTTGAAAAAGCAGGGGATCGGTATTTTAGTTACTGATCATAGGGTTCGTGAAATTTTATCAATCACGGATAGAAGTTATTTGATCAAAGGTGGAACGGTGCGTACGCATGGTGCCCCTCAGGATTTGATTCGCGATCCGATAGCAATTCAAGAATATTTAGGTAATAGCTTTAATAATGATTCAATCGGCTTGCCTACTACGGTAATTCCATCGCGTGAGACTATGGGCCTAAGGCCCCCATCAACCCCATTGGTGCAAGAGAAGCCAGTTGATCAAACGCAGGGTGTTCAAAAGTTGATAGAACGCGAGAAAGTTTTAGAGTTATTGGTGCAGTTTGCTTCGGGGTCTGATAGAGCAGGGGAAGAATTGCAGCGCTATGGCATTAGTGCGGTTCCCTTTTTGCTAGATGCCCTTGAAAGGCGCGATTCAGAATTACGCAGAAGGGTGCATGGGTTGCTCGAGCAAATAGCCCGTGGGCCCATTCCTTTCGATCCTTTCGCACCAGAAGCCCAGCGAAGGCAGCAATTGAGTGGCTTAAGAGATTCTTTTACGAAGCTGGCAGGCTAAGATGACCATAGATTTCAAGAATCTTATTTCCAAATATATTCATGGCGGTTATTTATTGAGGCAAGCGGTTGCTCACATGCCCCTTGAGCATTTATTGGCCCGGCCCATTGAGGGGAAATGGTCCACTCTTGAGGTAGTTTGCCATATTGCAGATTTTGAGCCAGTTTTCGCTGATCGTATGAAAAGAGTCATTGCTTTGGAAAATCCCCAGCTATTGGGTGCGGATGAAAATCTTTTTTTAAAATCATTATCGTATCATCAACGAAATATTAGCGAGGAATTGGCTTTGATTGATTTGGTTCGTTCGCAGATGGCAAGAATTTTGACTGGTTTGCCTGATTCTGCCTGGGGAAGAGTGGGCATTCACAGCGAAAAAGGCCCTGTTTCGTTGAATAATCTGCTCGAAAAAGCCATTGGTCATGTTACACATCATTTGCCTTTTATTGAGCAAAAAAAGAAGTATTTGGCATCGAATTAGCTGCCAGTAAAGGTGTAGAATAAAAATTAAGTCAGGTTTGAAAACAGCTCATAACTAATGAATTTAGATTAAATTAAAAAACAATCTTTCCTTGGCTTGACAAGGTTTTAAACTTTCCTAATAATTCCTAACATCATCAGGTTTGAGATTAATTGCTTTTGATTAAAAGATGATGTCAAGCCCAAGAGCGTAAGTGTTTAATAGGCTTGTGAAATAAGGCAGGGCGGATCGGCTTTATTATCAGGCGCTTCGGTGACCAGGCAGTTTAACCTGCAATAAGGTTTTTTGTTAACCATGAGTTCTTTTATTTTTGTCTCCTTTAGTTTGAAGAGGGTTGTGTGATGACTAGTCAATTACTTTCGTTAAAAGATCTGGTGGCCTTGAAACTTGGCATCAATGGTATTGTGGATCAAGTTCATGAGGACGCCTTTGTTTTGCCAACCTTGCGGGATGATGATGACGATGATTTTGATGACGACGATGATGACGACGACGATGATGACGACGACGATGATGACGACGACGATGATGACGATGATGACGATGATGAAATTGACGACGAAGATTTTGATGACGAAGATCTTGATGAAGATTTTGACGAAGATTTTGATGAGGAAGACGATGATGATGATGATGACGACGATGACGACGACGACGACGACGACGATGATGACGACGATGATGACGACGACGATG
>CAJCCR010000113.1 GCA_903960945.1 uncultured Planctomycetaceae bacterium | reverse complement strand
AGCACAAGATGCCCATGCATTTATTCGCAGTTGGATTGCCAAGCATCATGGCGCTGAAGCTGCAGCACAAATGGTCTTTCTATATGGTGGTAGCGTAAAACCTGATAACGCAGCAAGCCTTCTGACCCAACCCGATGTGGATGGTGGTTTGATAGGCGGCGCCAGCCTCAAAGCTGATCAGTTTTTAGGCATCATTCGCGCAGGCATTTAAATCTATTTTAACCAGAAGCTTCTCGCAGAGTGCACAACCTCTGCGAGTCAAAGCTGATCAGTTTTTAGGCATCATTCGCGCAGGCATGTAGATCTATTTTGATATTGATTTGATCGCAAGCTTGGCAGCGTCGACAACCTCGCCTCGTTTATCGTTTTGCGCCTTCTTCAATGCATCCAAGGCTGCTTTTGCATCGGGTCCAATTTCCCCCAGTGCCTCTGCAGCCATCAGCCTGACCTGATACGCAGGGTCTTCCAAGGCATCGATTAGTTTTTCGACCGCAGGCTTGGCAAGGCTTTTCATCTTACCCAACGCCAAAGCAGCTTCCCATCGGATTGAAATATCTGAATCATTAAGTGCATTAATAAGAGCCGGTATAGCTTTTTCCGCTTTTGGCCCCATCTGCGCCAGTGCGGTTACCGAACGAAACCTAACCTGCACATTTAAATCAGTAAGCCCCTTCACCAAGGAAGGCACTGCAGGATCGCCTACATGAAATAAAGCACTTGCTGCAATCTGCCCAACATTTGAATCTTTATCCCGCGAAGCAATCTGCAATAACTCAACCGCTTTTGCATCGTGAACACCAAGCTGGCCAATCAAAGCAACAACCTCTGCACGAATTCCCGCATCTTCATTACCCGCAAGCTTTTCTAAAACAGGAACAAGCAACGGAGCCAATCCCTTCGGGTCTTTGGTAATTTCCAGCAACGCTTCAGCAGCCTTGATTTGAATCAATGGAACGGTATCTGTCAGTCTGGCTTTTAATTCGGCCTCTGCAGGTTTTGCATCCGCCCCCATCATTGCAAGAGCATTGATTACCCCTACACGAACATGCTCATCTTCATCCTGCATGCATTTCAACAACACCGGGAGAGCGGTTTTCGCATCTTTTGAAATCCTGTAAATCGCTTGGGCAGCATGCCCCCGCACCTTTACATCGGTATCAATCAGGCTTCCTTTAAGCGCAGTAATTGCAGTTTTTGCAGGCTCGCCTATCATTCCCAATGTCATTGCAGAACCCATGCGGGTCATGCGATCTTCCGCATACAAACCCTGCGTGACATCCCCAACAACATCTTTGCCCAAATGTGCCAAAGCCGCCGCAGCACTTGTCCGCACCACAGGATCTGGGTCTCGCAACATAGCCATCAATGGCTTTACCGCAGCTTTGGCTTTGCGCTTTGCAAGCTCTGCAGCAGCTTGAACCCGCAATTTATTATTCTCATCTGCCAGTTGCTTGGTAAGCCTTGCAACTTCAACTGGATCAGGTTCCGGAGGCGGTGGCGCCTGCGCAGTTGCCATCTTGTTCATCAATTCGCCAAAGGGGAAAAGAAACTTGGCATTACTGCCCGCAGCAGCAGCAGCAGCAAACATCGGAGTAAAAGGCGTGGCTGTTTCCTGAGTTGGAACATAAACATCATTATTTGAACTTAAGGGCGTGTTGCAATAACCCAAGCAACCCCAGTATTGATTATTGGTAGATCGCAAGGGGCCATTGCAATAACCCAAGCAGCCCCAGTATTGGTTCGAACTAATCGGAGGCTTGGTAACGCCACCAACCGCTGGTACAACGCTATCACGCTGCCCATTTACATTCTGCTGTGCAAGAATCAAACCTACGCCCGCAGCACCTACAACACCCAGCTTCATAAATTTCGAAAACATGAAAAGCACCGTTTCATCAGGAACAAGAATTATCATCAAACAATATTATATCAGAGCAGAAAGGGGCTGCATCCGATTGCTCAATCAATTGAATCATTAGCCTTGCCGTATGTCAAAGGAAGAATCAAACCCATCAACACCATGAACAAGGTAACCGTAAGCCCCAGCAATATTCCAAAAAACAATTCCACCTCAATTAATTTTATACATTTCCATTCCAAGCACCGCAATTGCTGCAATCCAACTACCCACCTGCCCAAACTTGACATCAAAAGAATGGGAGGTGATCGATTTAAAAAATTGCGACATGGAAATACCCTCTGCATGGGAATAGATTCAGGTGATTTAATATTACACCTGCGAATAATTAGACGCAAAAACATACCAATAAAATCAAAAATAGTCGCACAATCAACAACCCCTTAGCATCAGGGGAAGTATAATGAACCAAGCAGATGTGCAAATTGATTTTTCTTTAAGAACATTGCGAACACCGATGCAAAGAATTACGGGTAGGAAAAATCACTTGAGCGAAGTGTTTGCCCTCGATCTCAGGTCGCTAGGCTTATTCCGCATTGGTATCGCCCTAATTCTGCTATACGACCTTTTACTTCGCAGCTTCGAGCTTTCGTTTTTCTATACCGACCAAGGGGCGACACCGCGTGAAGTGCTTTGGCATTCTCCGTTCCCCATGGGAATCGTCTGGTGGATTAGCCCACACATGCTTTCTGGATCATTTGCATGGCAGGCATTCTTGTTTATTTTATCTGGCCTAGCTGGTGTTGCCCTGCTTTTGGGTTATCAGACCCGCTGGGCCATTGCTATTTCCTGGTTTCTACTCATGGGATCACACGCACGCCAACCGATGATCCTTCAAGGCAATGATGTGTTGTTGCGATGTGCACTTTTCTGGTCATTTTTTGTACCTCTGGGCGCACGGTTCAGCCTAGACTCCCTTTCGAAAACCGCCGCCACTTATCATTCCAACCGCATTCTTTCTTGGGGCACCGCTGCAATCATTCTGCAACTCTGCATCCTTTACTTCAACGCAGCAATACCCAAGGTCAGCTACGAATGGCGTGGAGATTTCAACGCATTATATTATGTCCTCAACATGGATTATTTCACCAACCCTTTTGGTTACTGGCTTTTGCAATACCCAGTCATCCTGGTGCTTATGACCAAAGCCACCCTTCTCTTTGAAATATCCATACCCTTTATCCTTTTAATGCCCTTTGGTAATGCCTACTTAAGATTGATAGCATTTGCAATCATGGTTGGTTTTCATCTAGGCATCTACATGTGCATGGATGTGGGACTTTTTTCCTTCATGTGCATAGCCTACTGGTTCGTATTTCTGCCAAGTTTGTTTTGGGATATTGTGGCCACGTTTATTCCATGGAAATTCCTTGGATCTATAGTCACTGACACAGAAGCAAATGGCCCTGAGGTTCTTTCAACGCTTGGCCCTCGCTGGTTAATACCATGCCTGCTAATATTTGTGCTGGTGATGAATTACCAAAGGTATTTAAATCCGCCCATGGTTTCGGATGAAGCTACGGTAATAGACACCGTAGGAAGGATAACCGGCTTAGACCAATATTGGGCGATGTTTTCGCCAGGGGTTTTAAAAGACGGGTTGAAAATCTGGGCCGAAGGCACCAAAGCAGATGGCACCAAAGTTAATCTGTTTAATCCCAGCCAAGATAATCGATCAACCGACAGGCGAATGGTTTGGGCTAAGGAAGATTCTTACGCCCGCAAAAGGTTTCTCATCTGGGGCCTTTATGAATTCCCACGAGATCCTTTCTCACGAGCCTTCTTAAAAATGATGTTAGAAGAATGGAACCAAACCCACAAAGCAGAAGAACAAATCGTTTCTGCGCAAATTGTATCCCTTAAAACACAAACTTCACCACCCTATGAAACGCTCGAATCACCAACCATCAATGAAAAAATCCTAATGCAATATACTCCCCTACCCAAAGATTAGGCAGCGATTCGAAGCGGCGTGACTTGGGTAGTTTTAACATTGGTAGTTTCTTCAATAAGAACAGCATGAAGTTTTTCGACCTGTGCTTTTAACTCTGCAATTTGAGCTTCCAATAGTTTATTCTTGCCTTCGAGGATTTTAATCGCTTCAAGGTTTAGCATTTTATCTTGTTCAAACTGTTGGCGTGTTTCATCGAAATTGGTTTGAGCAACAGCAAGATCACCTGAGCGAATTACCAATTCATTTTCTCTTTGGGCTAGTTCGCGGATCTGCCTTTCAAATACGATGGCTCCCGCCTGAAGGTGATTTTTCCCCTCTTGAATCATAGTGCGTTCTTCCTCGAACCGTAGAGCAATACCCTTACGGATTTTTTCGAGTCTACGATCTGCGCCAACGCCATCCTTGCTACCCGCAAGCACCTCAAGAGTCATCCTACCTACCGCAAGTTCAGCAATGGCAAGGGATTGTTTTTGAAATTCAAGTTCATGCAATCGGTTCTGGTAATCTTTCCAAATGTTGTTTGCAGATAGGCGGATTTCATCAAGGCGAAGCTTTTCCTTTTGCAATTCATCCCGTTCTTTTAAACCTTTTTGACAAAGCTCCTTACGGGTTTCGTGAGTCAACTGTCCGAGTTTTTCCATTGTTTCAGAACGCACCTCGAGTTCATGAATAAGAACATTGCGATCGGTCTCGTATGATTTCAACTGAAGGGTGAGTGCAGCTTGATCTGCCTCAATTTGTTTTCGCTGCAAGGAAAGCTGCTGCTCTTTGCAGTACAAATTTTCTTCTTTTTGAACCAGTGAAAGTTCCCATTGCTCGATCTGTTTTTGCTTACGACCCAGCTCATTGCCTGAGACATCGAGCTCTGCGAGAAGGCCGTTCTGTTCTTTTTCCCAAGATATTTTGCGCTGTTCCAGATTATGCCAGGCTTCCAACAATACCAACCGTTGATCATCCAGATGGCTCGCCATCCCTTCAAGCTGCACCATTAAAGCGGCTGCATCTGCAGGTATGTTTAAAATTGGTTGCTGGTTTACAACAGAATCCGTACTAGGCAAAGGCCAGGAACAATCAGGAAGTTTCTCACGCAGGTTAAGAATACGTTTTTCTAAACCTTCTTCTTCGAGTTTGAGCCGAGTCAGATAGGTATTCCAGTGCTTTTCATTTTGCTCAAGAATCGATTGGTTTTGATCCAGTAAAGAAAACTTAGCCGAAAGTTCTTTCTCCCGGTGCAACAAATCAATCTCGCGCGTTGTAGCCTTGAGGGCGCGTTGTTGTTGTTCGCTGTCTAGCTGATCATAAGATTCTTTAAGTTTTCGATTTTCAGTTTCACAAGTAGATTGAAACAACTCTTGGGCAGAGGCCAGCGATTTCCGCTCCTTGACAATATGCTCATATTCTTTGGAAAGCTTTGCCATGGATTCATCGATTGCGGTATTTCTGGTGGCAAGTATTGCAAGCTGCCTACGGGCAATGGTTTTCCAGCGAGATTTAAGTTTGTTTCGAAGTTTTTCGTAGCGCTTTTGTGCAAAGCGAGCAGCTTCAGTTTGGGAAAGAAGATTTTCCTGCTGCTGTTTCATGGTGCCAATGAGGGCGGTTTCTTGTTGCTTTAATTTACTGAAGCGCGATTTCAAATTCCGTTGGATCTGCACCTGCCTTAAATGCTTTTCCTGGAAATGCAATCCGAGTTGCTTTTCTTTTTCTTGAAGTGCTTTTTCTAATTGCGACAAACGAAGTTCTTCCTGAAGAAGTGCGGATTGCTGCGCTGCTACTCCTGCAGCCTGCGCCCTTAATGCCTGCCTTTCTTCTTCGAGATGATCTTCGGGTGCTAATTTTTGCTGGGCCGACATCCCCGCTTCTGCGTACTCTACATAAAAAGAAAACGGCCCCACGGAGAGCTCATCACCGGTATGTAAAACCGCTTGCTCCATTGCTTCGCCATTAACTTTGACTTTATCGCAATCGTAAAGGTTACGAACCATGAAGCCGTGTGGTGTTTCAACAATTACACATTGAAGCTGCTCGACCTGTGGAGAATTCAACCGGATATCGCAGCCTTTTTCCTCGCCCAAAAGGGTGACCGCACTAGTCAGGGTTTTTATCGTTCCCGGATTTTTACCATTAATCACTTTGAGAATGCACTGACCAGGCCTGCCATAATCTGCCTTACCGGCCATCGTTTTAGGACTAGAAACTTGCATGCGTGATCTCAAAGTAAAGAAATTATCCACCAATGAAGTCAGCCAATAACATGGACTTGTTCTTTTGTGAAGATGAAAAGTGAAAGTATGACACCTACGATAAACCGGGGAACTTGAGAAGGCTTTGGGGATATGGGAAAACAAAAATCCCAAGCAGAAGATTAGCCACGGAAGGAAGAACAAGCAGAGACATAAGCATAGCCACAGATTAACACGGAATTTCACGGAAGGAAGAACAAGCAGAAGCATACCCACGGATTAACACGGAATTTCACGGAATCAAAACACATCATTTAATTTGAGTTGATGAATGACTTCAAAGCCCATGGACTGCGTTCCATGGGTTACTTGTTTTTGAGTGATCGGAGATAAAGGCAGACCCACCCAGCACAGTGGGTGGGCTTGAAGGCAGTAAAAAAAGAAGGCAACGAAAGCGCGGGGCGAGCACCAGCGGATTTACATCCGCAGCTCATTGCGGACAAAGGAGCGCGGGCCCCCTTCGGCAAGCTCGGGGACCGGGATTTCTTTACGGTCAGTGAGCTTGCCGAACTGCCCGTTAATGTCAAGGACCTGTAAATCTTTGCAATACGCCTGCATTTGCCCTGAAGGGGCAAAATAAGATAGCCCAGGGCAAAGCCCTGGGAAAATAACACAACAAAACCCCCAGCCCTGAAAGGGCGAAAGAGTTCGGTAGCTGATTATCGCGCCCTTTCAGGGCTTATTTGATGGAGGATTTATTACCCGGGGTTGCGCTTCGCTTAACCACGGGCTATCTCATTTCACCCCTTCGGGGCTTAAGAACCCAAAGCGTAAGAAATTGTGGGCTTGGAATTATCTATTCCAATTAGCCCACGAAGACGCCGCCTGGGTCGGTGGATTCGCCGCTGTAGAACTGAAACAGTATATCCAAAGCAGGGAAGCTAAAGGCTTTAACATGAGGGCCGCCGCCTGGGCCTGCGCCTGTGAGGATGTCTGCAACTCCATCGCCGTTGCCATCATTGATTGCAACGCGAGCTCCGCCTGTGAAGTCTTCTGCGTACGCCATGAATTGGGCAAGTAATGCGCCGGTGAAGGGGTCCCAAACAGCAACAACAGGAGCGCCGCCTTGGCCTGCGCCGGTGACGACTTCGAAGGTGCTATCATTACCGATATCGCCTACTGCGACGAAGACACCACCGGTAAAGGTTACTGGGTAGGCATACCATTGGCTGATGATTGCATTGGTAGCGCCATCATAAACTTTCACATGAGGTGCGCCGCCTGGGCCAGCGCCGGTGACTAGATCGAGGATGCCATCACCGTTGAAGTCGATGGATGCAACGCTAACGCCGCCTGTGAAATCTTCTGCGTAGGCGTAGAAGGAACGAAGAAGATTGAGGTTTGCGCCATTGAAGATGCGAACTTCTGGGCCACCGCCTGGGCCAGCGGCTGCGATGATATCTAAAATTCCATCACCGTTTGTATCTTGTACTGCGACGAACACGCCACCTGTAAAGGCTTGATCAAAAGCGAAGAAGGATTGCATGACTTCGCCGGTTTGAGAGTTAAGGATTGCGATAGCTGGGCCGCCGCCAAAGCCTGCGCCTGCGACAAGTTCTGCAACTCCATCGTTATTGAAGTCGCCTGAAGCAACTTTTACAGGGCCCTCAAATCCGGGAAATGGAACTGCGGAACCTGTGGGTTGGCCGGTTCCAGGGTTATAAAGGTTAATGGTACTAGAACCACTAGAAGAAGGAGGCGTCGGCGTTCCCGTGATCAACGGCGCCGTTGGTGTAGGTGTAGGTGTAGGTGTTGGCGTTGGTGTAGGTGTAGGCGTGGGGGCAACTACATTTGCAGTCTGCCCAGTGAAGGCAATGCTGTTTAAGAGCACACTGGCGGAATTAGAACCATAATTCGCAGTAATGATGTCTAGTCTGCCATCGCCATTTACATCACCCAAGGTTACGGATGCTGGACTAGTTCCCGTTCCCGTGCCGAAGGTTTGCTGGCCTTGAAAGGTGCCATTGCCATTGCCCAAGATCACGCTGACATTGTCGGAACCATAATTCGCAGTAATGATATCGAGTATACCATCGCCGTTCACATCGCCCAAGGCTACGGAATATGGAGCACCACCCGTGGCGTATGGGACTTGGTTTTTAAAGGAGCCATTGCCATTGCCCAACAACACGCTGACGTTGTTAGAGTTGCTATTTGCGGTGATGATGTCAAGTATACCATCGCCGTTTACATCGCCTAAGGTTACGAAGAGTGGACGATCATCCGTGGCGAAGTCTGTTTTGGGTCCAAAGGTGCCATCACCATTGCCCAACAACACGCTGGCGTTATCGGAGTCGCGATTCGCAGTAATGATGTCGAGTATGCCATCGCCGTTCACATCGCCCAAGGTCACGGAATGTGGTTTAACACCCGTGCCGAAGGTAGCTTGGGTTTTAAAGGTGCCATCGCCATTGCCCAAGAGCACGCTGACAGTATTAGAGTCGCGATTCGCAGCGATGATGTCAAGTATGCCATCGCCGTTCACATCGCCCAAGGGTACGGAGAATGGACGATCACCCGTGGCGTAGTTTACTGCGGTACCAAAGGCGCCATTGCCAATGCCCAAGAGCACACTGGCGTTATCGGAAAGTTCATTTGCGGTGATGATATCAAGTTTACCATCCCTGTTTACATCGCCCAAGGTTACGGAGCTTGGACCATTTCCCGTGCCGTAGTTTACTGCGGTAGCAAAGGTGCCATCGCCATTGCCCAAGAGCACGCTGACATTGTCGGAATCATAATTCGCAGTAATGATATCGAGTATGCCATCGCCGTTCACATCGCCCAAAGTCACGGAGTATGGTTCAGTTCCCGTGGCGAGGGGGGGGATCTGGTTTAATAATAAGAAAGTAGCAGTAATGGCGCTACCACCCGTGCCCAAGAGCACACTGGTGGTGCTGGAATTATTATTCGCGGTGATGATGTCGAGTCTGCCATCGCCGTTCACATCGCCCAAGGTCACGGATTTTGGAGCATCACCCGTGGTGTATGGGACTTGAGCTGCAAAGGTCGGAATGGTGCTGCCAGAAACAGTCGTGTTTAAGAGCACGCTGGAGGTATCGGAGCCTTCGTTCGCAGTGATGATGTCGAGTTTACCATCGCCGTTCACATCGCCCAAGGTCACGGAGCGTGGAGCATCACCCGTAGCGAAGTTGGCAAGTGCGTCAAAGTCGCCGGGGGCCAAGCCATTGCCCATGAGCACGCTGGCGGTGTCGGAGATGCGATTTGCGGTGATGATGTCGAGTACGCCGTCGCCGTTCACATCGCCCAAGGTCACAGAGCTTGGAGCACTGGGAGCACTGGGAGCACCACCCATAAAATGGTTTACTGCGGTACCAAAGGTGCCATTGGCATTGCCCCTGAGCACGCTGACGTTGTCGGAGCCTTCATTCGCGGTGATGATGTCGAGTATGCCATCGCGGTTCAAATCGCCCAAGGTTACAGAGCTGGGAGCAACACCCCTGGGAGCAACACCCGTGGAATAGTTTACTGCGGTAGCAAAGGCGCCATTGCCAATACCAAAGAGCACGCTGACGTTGTTGGAGGTGCCGTTCGCGGTGACCATATCGAGTATGCCATCGCGGTTCACATCGCCCAAGGTTACGGAGGTTGGACCATTTCCCGTGGCGTAGTTTACTGCGGCACCAAAGGTGCCATTGCCAAGGCCCAACAGCACGCTGGCGTTAGAGGTGCCGCCATTCGCGGTGATGATGTCGAGTATGCCATCGCGGTTCACATCGCCCAAGGTTACGGAGGTTGGATTAGACCCCGTTCCCGTGGCGAAGTTTACTGCGGCACCAAAGGCGCCATTGCCAAGGCCCAAGAGCACGCTGACATCGTTGGCGGTGCCATTTGCGGTGACCATATCGAGTATGCCATCACTGTCCACATCGCCCAAGGTTACCGAGGTTGGCCTAGTATTAGTTCCCGTGGTGAAGGTGGTCCCAGATGCAAACGAAGGCAAGGCGGTAATGGTTGGTAAGCTTACTAGGTTGACACCAAGGGTGCCGGTGCCAGTGATGCCGGTAACATTTACGGTGTAGGTGGCGCCTGAACCAGTTACAGAAGAAATAGTTCCGTTAGCTACGGATCCGGTTGGGATTAAATTAAAGTCGGCAGCATCCACCCCGATAACAGGCTGATTGAACGTAACGGTGAAGGAAGCGGAAGTGGCGACAGCTCCGCTTCCCGTGGTAATAGATAAAGCGTGCGGAAATGCCGGGGAGAAAGGACGTGCTGGTAAAGGTGGGGATGAAGGTGCAGCCCCATTAAATTCATAGGCACCGATGCTGGGAGCGGTGGAAGAGCGGACAAAGCCACGCTGATCCAAACCATTGATGGGCGAGGAATTGCTAATGGTTGCATTGCCAGTATTAATTGCAAGACTGCCATTTAGCAGCGCTAGAGTTTGGGTTGGGCCACCATTGTTTTTGAGAGAGGAGTCTAGATTGATTTCTGCGGAAGTTTTTGTGGTAGCCCAATCACCAATTCCAGGAATAGGGGCAGGTTGGGTTATGAGGTTGTTGGCTGCAGTCGAAGGGGAAATACGGTTCACGGTGCCGGTACCGTCGTAATCATTGATGGGCGAAGATGAGTTAATTACCGTACTATTAGCAATGATAGTATTGGCAATGTTGAGGGTGCTGCCTCCGCTATTGTATATGCCTCCACCGTCGGAAATGCCTCTAGCGGAATTACCCGAAAGGGTAGAATTTGTAAGCGTAACGATACCGTTGGAGCTTTGGTTAAAGATGCCACCACCTATGGTAGTTGCTTTATTGGCTGAAAATGTTGAATTACTTATGGTAGAAGTACTATTTGAATTATTAAAGACACCGCCGCCGAAGTTTGCAGAATTTCCAGAGAAAGTGGAATTGGTGACGGTAACACTACCGCTAAAGAGGTGGAGACCGCCGCCAAAATTTCCTGCAGAATTTCCAGAGAGAGTGGAATTGGTGAGTATGAGGGTGCCTAGGCCGAAGATTCCACCACCATTAGAGGTGGTTGCAGTATTACCCGAGAGGGTGGAATTGGTGACGGTAAGGTTGCCACCGCTGTTGCGGATGCCGCCGCCACTGTTTGCAGAATTGTCAGAGATAGTGGTATTGGAGACGGTGACGGTACCGCCGTTATTAAAGATCCCGCCACCGTTGGTGGTTGTAGTATTGTTATTCAGGATGGAATTGGAAACGGTGAGGGTGCCGGAGTTATTAAAGCCCCCGCCATCACCAGAAGAAATATTTGCCCCGGAAACCTTCACGCCAGAGATGCTTAGATTGCCACCAAAGGCGATGTCGAAAATACGAAAGCCGCCTACGGCACCACTAATGGTAAGCGAAGAAGCACCGGGCCCAGTGATGGTCACGGTGCCTGCCGTACCCCCTCCGGTGATAGGAGTGGTAGTATCAATAATGGTAGGCAATGATTTTAGTACGCTATCCAAAGTGATGGTGCCTGTTATGCTAAAATTAATGATATCATCGCCTGCGGTAGTGTTTGCCGTGGTAATGGCATCCCTAAGCGAAATTCCGGAATGACCAACCGCATCAGAAGTGGTGGTCACCGTGATCGTAGCAGGAACGATTCTTCCTTCCAGTTGGAGAAGTTGTGGGCGGGGATAAGCCCTTCGTGCTTTTCTATTTTGGGAGTTGCTAAAGAGCCTGCGGAAAGCATTTAAAAACATGGAGGGAGACTTCCTATACAAAAGCATAAAGCAATAAACAAATCGCAGAGCAATTTGAATCGGGAGTGCAGCAAAAATCTAAATCTAAATGGCAGTAATCGGAGGAGAGTCGATTAATACAAAGTAAAATTAAATCTAAATATCTTAAACTTACACTAGTTAAATTGATTTACAAGCGAAAACCTAAGTTACATTTACCCCAAATTCTCAGTATTAACAGTTGCAGGGGTTGCAACTAATCTTCCTTCATAGGGTTAAAGCTTTTGTGAAATATCGAGAATTGGGCTTAAGTTGAAAGAAATCAGAATTAGCCACGGAATTACACGGAAAGAAGGACAAGCGAATGCAGAAGCGAATGCAGAAGCGAATGCAGAAGAATTAGCCACGGAATGACACGGAATTTCACGGAAAAGAAACACATCATTCAGAGCCGGATGCGTAAGCGACGGTTCTTTCTTGCGAAGGCGAACACAACTTTTTATTGCATATCTTTACAAGCCTGAAGTGCAAGCAAAGGTTCTTCAAATACATGTTTACTATTCACACATTATTCCTTCGCTTGCGCATCAGGCTTGTAAGACAAGAAATACCGTTAAGAGTCGGTTTCCAAATCCGCAGCTCATTGCGGACAAAGGAGTGCGGGCCCTTCGACAAGCTCAGGGACCGGGTTTCTGTACGGTCGGTGAGATTGCCGAACTGGCGGTTGATATCAAGTAAAAACTCTCGTTCATCTTATCCTTAGGTGCAAAATCTAAAGGTTCAAATGGAGTAGTTGCAGTGGGGCTTCCCCATCGCAACTACTCTGTCTTAAAACAAACACATATCAATGAATGAGAAGTAAAAGAAAAAAGCGTGGGGCGAGCACCAGCGGATTGACATCCGCCGCTCAATGAGAAAAGGTGGGCTTAAAGGCAGTAAATAAAAGTGGTGGTGGATAGAAACCCGGGCTAGCGAAGCGAAGGGCCCTTTTCCCGGAGGGAAGAGGGTTGGGAGTTGGGGAAGAAAAAGAATGAAAAAGAAAAGTGAAATCGAAAGAGAATGAAAAAAGTGGGTAACGATGGTTTTCCTATTATCGATTATTCAAAATAGCCAATATACTTGTCAGGATTATGGATGCGCCAAGGAGTGCAAGCATGATTAATACTTCTATCTCCATGCCAATGGGGTGCCCTATGCCGGGTATATAAGAAAGAAACAAGATGCAAACAATGGCTGCAAGCAAGAGCAAAAACACGAGGGATGTAATCTGCTCAAGAATTATAATCCCTGGGGATTTGTTTGTTTGATTAGGAAAAGTTTCATTAGCTGGCATAGTAAACTCCGTTATCATTCGCCCGGCAAACGCCGGGAATTATAAGACCAGTAAAATTCGTTTTTATTAACGCCCCACAAGCCTAGAAGACAACTCTTCAGGGGCGGCTGTTTGTAACCGAGGCTTAGCCCAAACGAAATAGTAAGCCACACCAGCAATATAAAAAGCAGCGGTGATAGGCAATATTTTTACATCAATTGCGCTGTAGACCCAAACTGCGAGTGCAGAAAGAAGTACCACCATAATAGGAAGTAAAATCCCCAGCGGGGCCCGATAACGTGCAAACAAACCAGGCTGGCGACTTCTTAAAACAACCAGACAAACCATCGCCATGATGTACCAAATTAAGGCCGTAAAGGTTGAAATCAAAACCGCTACATTGATTTCTTCTTGGAACCAGAGATTGCCAATTAAAAAGAGTGCGGTGATGATGCTACAAACAATAAGGGCGATGTTTGGGGTGCCAGTTTTGGGATGAACTTTTCCAAGAAAAGTCGGGAGGTAACCGGCCCGACCAAGTGCGAATAATTGCCTGCTGGTACCATAAACCATCCCGTGGTAACTGGCAATCATTCCGAATATTGCAATGATGCCAAAACCATAAACCAATAATAAATTTTGCCCTATGGGAATATCTCTGATTACTTTAGACAATGGGTAACTGATATCTTCACCGTTAGCATCGGTTACGATAGACTGAACATTTTGAACTGCGCCACAAGCAAAAAACCAAGTTGGCCCTATCAAACCAATCAAGGTAAGTTGACCCCACACAAGGCCGCGGGGGATGGAGCGGGTTGTATCTTGAGTTTCTTCTGAAGCGACAGAAACCGTTTCAATAATCACCAACCACCAAAGGCAATAAGGAATTGCATTAAGTACGGATATCCATCCTAAATCAGCAGGTAAAAGGGGCTT
>CAJCCR010000112.1 GCA_903960945.1 uncultured Planctomycetaceae bacterium | reverse complement strand
TGCCTGAGTGTTTGATTAGCGACAACCCCGCCGCCGACTGCCAGCCTTTTCAAACCAGTTTTTTTTAAAGCTTGAAGAGCCTTGGAAACCAAAACATCGACCACGGCTTTTTGAAACGATGCAGCAATGTCTGCTCGTTTCTTACCAGCCTCTACAAAAGCGGGCCTTGCCTGCCCTGGGGGCGCAATCGAATAGAGCACCGCAGTCTTTAATCCACTAAAACTAAAATCAAGGCGGTCTTCATAAAAGAAAGACTTGGGATACGCATATTCAATTGGGTTACCACCAAGCGCTTCACGCTCTACCGCAGGCCCACCCGGGAAACCCAAACCTAGCAATGCTGCAACTTTATCGAACGCCTCGCCCGCAGCATCATCGATGGTACCCCCTAGCCTCTTCATTTCCAATGCGGTCTGGCATTCAAACAAAATACTATGCCCGCCACTAACCACCATGCCAACACAAGGAAAAATATCCTTCCCGGCAGACATCCTGCATGCATAGATGTGGGAGTGAACATGATTGACAGCAATCAAAGGAACATTCAATCCAAGGGCAATCATTTTGGCAGCGCTAAGCCCCACGAGAAGAGCCCCAGCAAGGCCTGGCCCGTTATGAACCGCAACAGCACTGATTTGAGAAACAGGCATATTCGCATCTTGCAATGCTTGCAAGATAGATTTGTTTAGCAGTTCCATGTGGGCGCGTGCTGCAACTTCAGGCACCACACCACCAAAACGCTCATGCCATTTAAACTGCGATGCAACCACGCTTGAAAGCACCTCAAGCCTGTCGTTGAATATTGCAACCGAGGTTTCGTCGCAAGAAGTTTCGATGGCAATAATGTTCGCCTGATTCAATGGAGCCCCTGCTTTCAAAACAAAGACTACTTAGAGAAGTTTAAAAGCGCGAAAGGTTCCTGCCAGCGGGCGGATTGCCTGAAGAACTCCAGTGGGTTTTCGAAAACCACCTTTTGAATTGCGGTTTCTGGGTGCCCTCGCCTGCGCATTTCAAGAATTAATTCTGGCACAGCAAGAGGGTCGGATTTGCCCCAGTCTCCTGCACTGTTTGCCATGATATTTTCCGTTCCAACCATTTCGATAATATCTACCGCACGAGCGGGAGTGCATTTGGTTGTGGGGTAAAGAGTCATGCCACACCAAAAACCATTATCCAAGGCAAGCTTTACCGTATGCTCTTCAACATGATCGATACATACCCGATGCGGTTTCACCCGGGTATCGTTTTTAAGCATATCAACGATCATTCGCGTGCCTTTGTATTTATCTTCCAGATGCGGAGTATGAATCAGAATCA
The DNA here is from genome assembly GCA_903960945.1 of uncultured Planctomycetaceae bacterium. Classification (GTDB taxonomy): domain Bacteria; phylum Planctomycetota; class Planctomycetia; order Gemmatales; family Gemmataceae; genus UBA969. The sequence goes on along the minus strand of CAJCCR010000112.1, from coordinate 4,733 downwards.
GTTCATCAGTTTTGGCAGCAAGATCCATATGCTCCTGAAAAATCGTTGCTTCATTTTTTGTATTTTTGTTTAGGCCGATCTCGCCTATACCTAGAACATTCGGCCTTTGCAGAAACTCAGGAATCATGGCAATCACATCACGCGAAAGCGAAACATTCTCTGCCTCTTTGGCATTGATACAAAGCCAAGAGAAATGTCGGATCCCAAACAATGCTGCTCTTTTGGGTTCCACTTCCACCAGATGGTGAAAATAATCCCGAAAGCCTTCTGCAGAACCGCGATCAAAGCCGGCCCAAAAAGCAGGCTCACTAATGGCCACGCAGCCACATTGTGCCATGCGGTGGTAATCATCCGTTACGCGGGAAATCATGTGAATATGCGGGTCGATATACTTCATTTTTCATGCCTCGGTTAGTTAGTAACGGGGGGTGGGGATTTCCCAATTTGCATCATAAGGCAGGGAAAAGAGTTTTTGGATCTGCTCGGCTTTGTGCGCAGAGCTACCTTGCAGGATTTTCAAAGCTTCAATAATGCGAGAGATTTTTACATCTTGATGAACAAGTTCTGCTGCATCGCCCCGAGTTATCCGATCCAATATTGCTGCTATGTCCAGCAGTTTGCATCGGGCTTCCAAAAAACTTTGTTCCAGCACTTTTGGGGCTGCAACTGCTTTTACTCTGGGATCCATCATTCGTTCTCCTACCTAGCTTTTGGTCTGGTACTTTTTCATAACTTCAAGGGAAACCAATGAGTTTAAACTTCCCGATCGTAAGCCATCCATATCCAATGTAATAAATCGGAAACCTAGTGCATGAAAATAATCGGAAAGGTTTTTACGAGCCTCGGGGTCCGCGAGTTTCGCAATATCCTCAAAAAGAAGCTCTATCCGGACAAGTTCATCATGATGAAGCCTAACCCTGCAATCGCGAAGGCCTAACGATTTAAGATAGATTTCAGCTTTTTCAATTCGGGCAGTTCGGTCTGTAGTTACAGCAACACCCGGGGCGATTCTGCTGGAAAGGCAAGGCGAGGCGGGTTTATCCCAAACTTCAAGGTTCCAGTATTGAGCGAGTTCGCGCACTTCTTTTTTACCCAAACCAGCTTCTTGCAATGGGTGCCTGATGCCCCGCTCTTTGGCAGCCTGCAAACCAGGCCTGTAATCTCCCAAGTCATCCTGATTGGCACCACTGCATATTATTCGCGCATTTAATTCCGAAAGCTTCTTTAGTATTGTTTCATATAGCTCACTCTTACAAAAATAGCATCTATCGCCTGCATTTTTTGTGTAATCGGGGTTGTCAAACTCCGAGGTCAAAACAATTTGATGCCTTAGGCCTATTGTTGCAGCCAGCTTTTTTGCTGCCTCGATATCTTGGCGCGGCACACTGGGGCTATCGGCGGTTATTGCAATTGCCTGGTCTCCGAGTGCAAGTAAAGCAGCTTTCGCTACCACTGCACTATCGACCCCGCCACTCAGGGCGACGACAACGCCATCCATATTTTTAATAATGCTGATAAGTTTCAAAGCATTTGACGAAACCAAGGTTTGCAAAATAAGGACTCCAGTTTAATGAACCACTTTTATTTTAAGGAGGTTGCTAGGAAGGGAAAGGGAATAAGGTAGTTTGCTAGCCAGTTAGGCAAAATTTATCCGCTTAGCTAAACAGTTGGATTAGGCTACAACCCTGCCAAACCGACAGACGGCTCTGCTTTCTATTGCAAAGTTGGCAGGGATGCGCCCTCTTTTAACCTACGCCACAACACATAAACCTATATACAACAATGAGATACACTAATAAGACAAAACAGGCACGGAACTTGCTACTAAACTTGCTCTTATTCATTTTGAGTCGAGCGGTGTTTTTTAAGGAGTAATTTTATGAAGATTCAGCCACTTGGTGATCGTCTGGTTATTAAACGAGTTGAAGCTAGCGATAAGAGCAAGGGCGGAATTATTTTGCCTGATAGCGCCAAGCAAAAGCCACAACGTGGCAAAGTAGAAGCTGTTGGCCCAGGCCGACTGTTAGGCGATGGCAAAAGACAGCCCCTTCAAGTTAAAATTGGGGATACGGTTCTTTTCACCAATTGGGCTGGTGATGAATTCAAAGAAACTCATGGCGAAAACATTCTTCTCCTCCGAGAAAGTGATGTTCTCGCAGTCGTTGACTAAATTGTATTTCTAATTTCAAAAGTAAAACATTCATTCTTTTTAAAGGCTAATAAGGGGACAACAGATGTCAGCAAAGCAAATCGCATTTGATCAAGAAGCTCGTGAAGCATTACGCAGAGGCATCCACAAGCTTGCCAAAGCTGTTAAAGTTACTCTCGGACCTAAAGGCAGAAATGTCATCATCCAAAAGAGCTTTGGCTCACCATTGGTAACTAAAGACGGTGTTACCGTTGCCAAGGAAATCGATCTTGAAGACAAGTATGAAAACATGGGCGCCCGTATGGTGCGCGAAGTTGCTAGCAAAACCAGCGATGTCGCAGGCGATGGTACTACCACTGCAACAGTAATGGCAGAAGCCATTTTCAACGAAGGCCTCAAAGCCGTTGTTGCTGGTGTTAACCCTATGATGATGAAGCGCGGCATTGAAAAAGCTGTCGAAGAAATCATCGAACGCCTTAAAGAAAACAGCAAGCCTGTTAAGCTTAAGAAAGATCTTCAGAATGTTGCAACTGTTGCATCCAACGATGATAACGAAATCGGTACCATCATTGCTGAAGCATTCGACAAAGTAGGCAAAGATGGCGTAATCACAGTCGAAGAAGGCAAAGCACTTCAAACCACCCATGAGTTTGTTGAAGGCATGCAGTTCGACCGCGGTTACCTCTCACCTTACTTTGTTACCGATCAGCAAAAGATGGAATGTGAACTCGATGATCCTTACATTCTGATCTACGAAAAGAAGATCTCTAGCAACAAAGACCTTGTTCCATTGCTTGAAAAAGTATTAAGCACCAACAAGCCTATCCTGATTATTGCTGAAGAAGTTGAAGGCGAAGCCCTTGCAACTTTGGTAATCAACCGCCTTCGTGGCACCTTCAAGTGCTCCGCAGTCAAGGCTCCTGGCTATGGCGACCGCAGAAAAGCAATGCTTGAAGACATTGCCAAGCTGACCGGTGGGCAAGCTATATTTGAAGACTTGGGTATCCAACTCGAAGCTGTTGAACTTAAGCAACTTGGCCGCGCCAAGAAGGTTAAGATCGACAAAGATAACACCATCATCATCGAAGGTGCTGGCAAGAAGGATGAAATCAAGGCTCGTGTTGCAAGCATTCAACGCGAACTCGAAAAATCCACCAGCGATTACGATAAAGAAAAACTTAGTGAACGAATCGCAAAGCTTTCCGGTGGCGTTGCCAAGATCAATGTTGGCGCTGCGACTGAAAGCGAAATGAAAGAAAAGAAAGCCCGCGTTGAAGATGCAATGCATGCTACCCGTGCTGCTGCTCAGGAAGGTATCCTTCCAGGCGGCGGGGTTGCCCTTCTTCGTGCTTCTGATGGCCTCAAAGGCAAGGGCCTTTCACACGATGAACTCATTGGTTACAACATCGTGGTTCGCGCTTGCAAAGCCCCTATTCAACAGATTTCCAACAATGCTGGAATGGACGGCGCTGTAGTCATGAACAAGGTTCTTGATAACAAGGACTTCAACTATGGCTATGATGCCCGTAATGACCGCTATGTTGACATGGTTAAGGAAGGTATTATCGACCCAACCAAGGTTGTTCGATCTGCCTTGCAAAATGGTGCCAGCGTTTCAACCTTGCTACTTACCAGCGATGCACTCGTTGCTGATATGCCCAAGGATGAAAAGAAAGCCGGCGGACCTGGCCACGATGATATGTACTAAGCTTTAACGCTTTAGTTATTTAAAAGGGGAACAGGTTTAACCTGCTCCCCTTTTTTATTTGCCATCTATACACTTGTTGCTGCTATGCCCAAGGATGAAAAGAAAGCCGGCGGACTTGGCAACTATGATATGTAGATATGTGGTAAGAGCTTTAACGCTTTAGCTATTTAAGAGGGGGAGCAGGTTTATCCTGTTCCCCTTTTTCATTTGCCTTGCTCGGATCAAAAGGCTGAAACTGATCCTTTGGTTTTTCAGGCACTTTCTCTACTTCATTAGCTTCTTTTTTAACCTCTGGCACATCCTTTGGATCAACAGCCTTTTTAGGCGCAACATCATCTGAAATCTTTTCCACCAACTCTGACTCAACTTTATTTACACCTTTAGTGTTTTCTGCAACTTCAATGGCACGAATCTTGGACTGCTCATCAGGAACCGTTCCCTTTAATAAAATCACGCCTTCTTCTTTAGAAGACACTTCAATCTTTTGATCTTTAAGATTTTTATCCGTACGAATCCGAAACAGCACCGAATCTTCAATTGAAGATTCCAAGATCTCCCCTCGCATGGCCTGGATTCCCATCTCAAGTTTTTTTCTTGTAGGCGAAGAGGCACTTTCAAACTTGGATGTTATTTTTCTGCCAATGTTTGCGAGGATTTCTTTATCCTGTTTGCCACACCCTGCTACCAACACTAATATCGGGGCCAATACTATCACTATTATTCTGCGCATGTTCAATTCCTCCAGTATGAAAGTATCCCGAAGATTGGCTTATTCAGTCAAGGCGGATTAATCTATTCATGCCAATGATTGATACAATGTTTATTTGTACCAAGCAGGCGCCACCGTTAGAAACAAGGAATGCCATGGATAAGATC
>CAJCCR010000111.1 GCA_903960945.1 uncultured Planctomycetaceae bacterium | reverse complement strand
TCACGCCATTTGGTTTTTCCCAAATCTTCGGGATCAATTTCTTGAATGCCCGCCCTATCAGATAATCCAACTTGCCGCCAATAACATTTTTGAGGTACAACCAACGAGTAGGCCCCTGTCACACCAGTTGAAATTTCCGAGGTTCTGCCAACAGTTGAAAATTTAGCAACAGTTGGAAGAGCAGCAAACTCAGGTGGCGCTGAACGAGACAGCAATTTTGATCGAGCATCGGGATGTTTTTTTCCGTCAATAACTATTGCAGTTTTATCACCGATCGTTTCAAGAAGTTCCTTATATGCGGTTTGATCAAGGGCAATTTGTCGAAGATCATCCAACAATTTTCCCGCCTTAGAATCACCTTTCAACTTACCCAGCCCAAGCAGCACATTCTTGGAGGACGACTGCAATAAACTTCCGTTTAAGTTGGAATTAGTATCAACAGGAGAAAAGTCACCCACACTATTTTGTTCAAGAAAATTTGTTAATGCAATAACAGGATCTTTTTGATCTGATTCAAACCCGAAAAATTTTATATTTCCATTTTTGCAAATTAGATCAATTAAATCTTTAGTTTCAGTAAGATTAGAAAAATTAGAGAGAGACTCTTTCAATTTATCGTCTAAAAGTTGCTGCCGCTTAGCAGGATCTCCTTGAATCAATTGCGGCTGAGAATCTTTACCTTTGAAAGATTCCTTAAGAGACTCAAATATTGAGTCTATAGGCAAACTTTTGCTAGGAAAAACAACAAAATAATCCGGGGTAGGCTCTGCAAAACTATTCAGTTTTGGGTTAATTAAAAAAAACATCAAAATAGAAAGGGCAGTTAAAGTTAGTAATCCAACTGTTAATTTAGCAGACAATGGCCAGATGGCTAAATCTTTCTGAACAGGGGACGATAAAGGCTTATCAACTCTAGGAGGCAAAGAACTACCAATGTCAGGTGGTAAAGGTTTATTAATTACAGTTGGCAAAGGTTTCACCGGAACGAGATTAACGCCAGAGCTAAAAGTCTTTTTCAGATCATCTAGTATAGCCGTTTTATTAGGGGGCGTTTTTATCAATGCCTCAACAGCTATTTTAGTTTGATTTAATTTAGCTATAAAAGAATTTGCATTCGGTTGCTTACTTATATACTCGCAACAATTAAAAAACGCTCCCCTCAACATAAGCGCATGATAATATCGAAAGTTATCTAATCGAATGCGAAGCCCATTTAAAGGCTCATTCGACGAGACAGCAAAAACATTTTTAAAAACACCTGGGTTTATTAATTCTAATTTTTTTGGATTTAAGTTATTCAAATCCATTTGGTCAGGAATCACAAACCCCGCATCCATTAAGACAACTTTATTGTTCCGATTTACATAAAAACTGCCAAAGTTTTGCAAAGTAATATTAGGCCCACCTAAACGATAAATTCCCTCCCCACCTTGAAACACTTGTGGAACAAATTTCGGATTCACAATGGCAGAAAACTTAAGCAAAGAATCACATGCTTCTGCAAAAACATTGCATATATCTACAGCAACCGTCGGGCCACCATCTAAAACAAGAGATTTAACATACTCAAGAAAAGGCAAATTAAAATTTGAAACATCTTGTTCATAAAATGAAGAAGTTTTTAAGCCGTCTTCTTCATAAGCAACAGATGTCGCTGGGCAGAACCATTCACAATTAGAAGGGTCCGTTAAAAAATATTCACTCAAACCAGCACTAGTTGGCCCATACATTTGTATTTGACAGTTAAAATTCCCAGGGACTAACCAAGCGGTTCTTCGGAGCAATAATTATTGGTTAAAATCTGGAGTTACAAAAAAAATATTCCCAATTGGAATAAAATCTTCTTTAACTTCAACTAATTCAAATGTCTGATTGTTTTTAATTACATTGGGCATAATTGGGCATTAAACCTATTTGATTTTTTGAATGTTATTTTGAAACTCTTCAATAACCCTCGGATCAACAGAACAAAAACCAATATTCAACAAAAGGTTTTCAATCAAAGTCGAACCGGAAAACCATGCATCCGTTTCAAAAGATTGTATAACCGTAATGATAAATAATATAAATAAATACAAACAATAT
>CAJCCR010000110.1 GCA_903960945.1 uncultured Planctomycetaceae bacterium | reverse complement strand
CACCATCGATGCCATGCCATAAAAATTCCAAGGCAGATAATCATGCCTGATCCACGACATCAAGGTGCGATAAAGAATATCCCCCACTGCTATCGTTGGAAGCAAATTGGTGATGAATGAAGTTACGAAACCAAACTCTTCACGGGCAATTTTTTGTCCCAATCTTTCAATATCGCCACGCAACTGCTCCAATATTTCGTCTTCAGGTTGCTTGCGTGTAACCTGCCTAGCAACGGCCTCTAAAGCTGCGCCCAAACCAATCAGGCCCCAGCCCTTCGACTCTAACTTAGGTTCTTTCGCCAACTCTTCCTCAGATTCCTCGGCATAGGGAATCTGCAAATCTTCCAGCGTTCGTTTTGAATCCGCAACGATTGATTCAACCTTGGTACGAAACTCGATACCCAAGGCGCCCGCCACTTTTTTGTAGGGCAACTGCCCCCGTAGCAACGACATCACCGAACTCAGTCCAATACCGGCAATGCCTAAAATCGAAGCCTTGCCTGTAAGAATCTGCCCGATCGACCAAGATACGCCCAAGGAAGCCAGCCGATTTCTCAGCCATAAGGGCAGGCTCATTAAATAACCAACACTCTCAGGGCTTTGCTGCCAAACCTGTTCCCGCAATAAGGTTTTAAGAGCCTCCGAACAATCTGATTGCGCCAAAGCATTTAAATAGGCTTCTTGTAATCGAGCCTCTAAACGCACTTCGGTATTTTTAAGTTGCAGGGCCTGGGATTTAAAGTAATTCCCCGCGGAAGGATCCAACGCATACTGCATGTGCCCAAGAAAACTATCGAGTGGGAGTAAGGCACGAAGTTCTTTAGAGCGGGTTCCCAAAAGAGTCTGGCGTAATTCCAAAAACTCTGCCCTGCCCGGTTCCAGGCAACTCACAAAAAAACTCGTCTTCCTATCAACCTCAAAACCAAGCTCCGTTATTCTTTTGATAAAATCTTCCCGAATTGCATTGGCATCATTTGGATATTGATCCAGCTTGGTCATTACAAAGTACCAGCGTTTTCGTTCGCTCCAATCTTTGACCTCTGCATGAATTTCGAAGTTGGCGCGCTTTGCAGGATCAGTCACAAACACCACAACATCGGCCAACCCTAAAATCTGCCTAGTCTTTTCATGATTGGCTTGATCAATGCTATCGATGTCTGGGCAATCGACCAACACCACGCCATCAAGGCGCGCATCTACAAGATCGACCAGGCTAAGATCCATATACGATTGCAACAAAGGGCGGTCGTGCTGAGAAAGCGCCATCTTTGGTTTAGAGGTGCAAGGCCTGATTGCAGGTGAAATCTGACTGGCGTTGGGTTGGTTGAGAAGCGCATTAAAAAGGTGCGACTTCCCTACCCCAGTACCACCAAGCAACGCAATTATCAAAGGTTTTGCATCAGGGTTTTCAGCATTAAGTTTTTCAAGGGCCCTACGAAGCCTAACATCCAACCTTAGGGAATCAGGCCAAAGGGGGAATAATGAACAAGAGTGGGCCAGTCGCTGGGCCCTTTCCCGGATTGCTGTAACCAACATGGAAGAGGCATTCATGAAACTTTGCCTTCGTGTAAAAGCTTTTGGACCCGCAGACAAATTTGTTTAAATTTGGGGATCGGAGCATCAATCAAGGTTTTCAATTTAAGGCGCCAGCCCTGCAGCAACACCGCTGCCCAATTTTTATCCATGTGAATCAGAAGTTCCTGAGTTCGCTGGGTCTTCCATTTATTCTGGGCATTCTCTGCAACGGTGTTCAAATGATAATCTTCAAGAAACTTGATCCCAACCCCGACTGCTGCCCCTACTCCACCCACCGTTCCTGCTATTCCAAGATTCGTAAGCAATGCGCTAAAACTTCCGCCCGTGGTGCATAAATCCACCATCAGCAAGGCGATTCCACCGGTCATCGCCAACTCGGGAACCGTGGCAAGCATAGCGCATTTCCACTTATTTTCTTCGGCCCATTTGGCCAGATCTTTTCTTACTTCCGTCTCCCAATCCAACCCTGCTTCTGGAATATTAACCTTCGTAAATGTATTTCGGGCATTCTCGCAATTGGCCGAACTTAGAACCCCATCTGTTCCCGAAAGGTCTGGATAATTCCCACGCCATTGGTTCCCCATATGCTCGGTGGCCTCGTGCAATCTTTTTCTTTCGAGGTCATCACGGTTGACCAGGCTGGGGCCATCATCATTCTTGCCCCTTAGCCAATCAATAAGCTTCTGCCCTTTTTTGAACATCACCCCTGGTATTTCGAAACCACTAGTGATGATACGCAAATACCAAGGCCTTCTGCGCCTGGCTTCTTCCAAAACAATTTGAACCAATCTACCCGCGGGAAACTCATGGAAAGCAACAGCCTTGGCGTGTTCCAATAAATCGGCACGCATCGCACGATCCCGATCCCGCATCCCAACTAATCCCAATTCTTCTTTTTCAATGAAGCTCATACAAGAAACCACGGTTTGTAATGCTGGCTCCCTCAGCCCAGAGATAATGATTTTTTCGGCATCAAACCCATGCAACAGCGATTGCAAAGGCGGTGTCGATTCATTAAGGGGATAAACATTTTCCAGGCTTGGGTGTTCGGATCTCGGGCTGAAATATACCGGTGTCTCTGATAGAAACTGGTGCAGCGTTTTTCCATCCGCCCTCTGTTCCTGAAATACAGCAAACTTCCCCGACACCTTTTGCAACAAATCAGCCCATATCTGTTTCGCTGCTTCTGCGTTTGTCATGGTCAGCATGTAAGCCATCGATGCAGACTTCTTACAACACCTTGCAAGTTCTTGAATTACTTTGTCATCAGAATAAGCGTTATCGTAGACCATGAAAATAACGACCTCTGCACGCTCGAGCATTTTCTCGGCTTTGTCCCAATTGGTTTTCTCAACCGTGTTAAAATCGGGCACATCCACCAGCACCAATTGAATGGCCTGCTTTTTCTTCTCGGCATAGGTGGCAAACAATAATTGATCCGGCCCATCGGTTTGGCGTATTTGCGTTTGCGATACAAGTTTTTCTGCAATATACCCCGGGAACAATGCTGCTAGTTTTTGCGGATCATCAAGCGACTCGGGTACTGCAGCAGCGCAAGCCATCGAGCAAGGCCTTACTGCACCGCCTGCTGGAACATCAACACCCGTGAGCAATTTAAACAGGGTACTTTTTCCGGCACCCGATGGGCCATAAAGCGTTGCGATAAGAACCGGATTAACGCCCCGCATTTGAAAAGAAGAAAATCTAGCCTTTAATGCCTTCCAGCCGGGCAATAAATCGGGATTACCCCCCAGCGAAGTAACAAGCTTTTCACCCGTAACCAACAATTCATTTACGCCTTGGCAAAAAGGTTCTAGCGTTGATTGTTTTTCATTTTCCTGCATTTTGTATTACCAGCACTTGGATATCCTCTTTTATTCTAATGCTTTTCACCTTCGACTTCGATTAATTAGAAGAAAAAAGCATGCCTTATAAAACAAAAAACCCCGAGTATTACTCAGGGTTTTAGATATTCACTTTAATATTCGAATTACTTAATAGACAACCTTGCTGAAGCAAGGGCGACTATTTCTTTATTAATTCAACATTTAAAAGTGTACCAGATTTGATCACAACTTCTTCATCCTTAACCTTCATTTTGCTGTAAGGGGATTCAGGAGCTGGTTCACTAGGCTTGGGGGTGTATCCAGCAGGAAATTCAGGGCCGGGGGATACAAAAGTGATTTTAGCAGGCCCTTCCTTTACTTCGGGAGGGGTGACAAATTCACCACTGGACTCAATTTTTGCAGCTACCGTTCTGCCTGTCTTACCATCGCCGGTTTTTGGGGTAATGTTCAGCATCCCATTCGTCACGGGTTTTCCATCAGCTACAACTTTGCCTTTAACAACGATGCCACCACCGCCACTGCCACAACCAACCACTGCAAAGATACAACCAACGAAACCCGCAAGTACCAAGGATTTTGGAACACGAACAAAGCTAGCAATAGAAATCATTTGAAGATCCTGTATTAAAAAGAAGATTGAGAAAATAGCCCGATTAGAACAAAAAATTCCCGGCTTTAAAGCAAAGCCGGGAATAAAAGCAAAGCAGAGGTTTAGAAATCGCTTCCGAGTGGTTCTCCACCATTTCGCGAACCTAAGGCAGAATAGGTAGTAGCTGAAATATTGACATTGATAAACCTAACAGATCCATCTGCAAGAACAAAATTACCGCCACCTGTATGCTTGCTGTTAAAGGAAGCATCTGCAACCCCACCCAATGGATAAGCTGCACCATCCACAACCCTCAAGCATGAAACAATGGTTGTAAGTCCATTACAACCACCATTATTACCACCCGCCCAAACTGGGAATTGATTAGTGTTGGTATTAGTAAGAGTAACATTGGTGGAGGTTGTAGCTTCGCCTACAGCAATAGTATTGCTGGTCCCATCCGAAATACTCGTAATGCTTGAACACCAAGTATTATCATTATTGTTGGAGTGCAAAAGCACACCATTCATCCTAGAACCATTCACGCCACCGCAACCATAAGTTGTAACAGCTGGAGTGGCCCATGAAGTAGTGTTGCCCATACTCCCAACATAATTCGTTTTAGCAAAGGAGTTACCATTTTTTTGATTGGGAAGAGTATCGCTTGGGCAAATAAACGATTTAATCACCATGTTCACACAGGGTATGCCACCAATAGTTATAGCCTGATTTGTAGTACAGCGACCATTAGCAGCATTAGAACCACTAATAGGATCAATGTTGTTACCTCCAGGTGGGGACGCCAAGGGCCCGTTAACACCATCACCCATATTTGGTGGTACCCACATGCGATCGTTAAAACTTACCGTATTGCTTATCAAAGCGTTGTACAAATTATCTTGTTCCATGTAGGGAAGAATCATAGGCATCCATCCCCAATTATTATTGTCGTCATTGTACTGACCAACCGGAAACTTATTGTAATTCCCGTGAAAAGAGTGCAGAGCCAAACCAATTTGCTTCAAGTTATTCGTACAAGTTGCACGGGCGGCAGCTTCCCTAACTTTTTGCACTGCAGGCAAAAGCAAACCAATCAATATGGCAATGATTGCGATAACAACAAGCAATTCGATAAGAGTAAAAGCTGAACGAACTTTTAGATCACGCTTTAGAAAACTTAATCTACGCATAAACAAAACCCCTTCCAAAAAAAAAGTAAGAAAGATGAGCAAAACCACCAGCGCAAGTTGCAAGGTGAAAAAAAGAAAGAATAAATACCCATCACCTTAACTTTGCTAGTCTAGCTTTCAATTATTAGATGTTATTTAAAAAAAAGCAACCAGAAACAGTACCTTTGTTTCAGAAGTTATTTTGAAGCAGATTCTTAAAAAAAAACCCCGAGTATTACTCAGGGTTTTAGATATTCACTTTAATATTCGAATAACTTAATAGACAACCTTGCTGAAGCAAGGGCGACTATTTCTTTATTAATTCAACATTTAAAAGTGTACCAGATTTAATCACAACTTCTTCATCCTTAACCTTCATTTTGCTGTAAGGGGATTCAGGAGCTGGTTCACTAGGCTTGGGGGTGTATCCAGCAGGATATTCAGGGCCGGGGGAAACAAAAGTGATTTTAGCAGGCCCTTCCTTCACTTCGGGAGGGGTGACAAATTCACCATTGGGTCCAATTTTTGCTGCTACAGTTCCGCCTGTCTTATCGTTCCCAATTTTTTGCGTAATGTTCAGCATCCCATTCGTTACGGGCTTTCCACCAGCTTCAACTTTGCCTTTAACAACTATACCACCGCCGCCGCCGCAGCCAACCATTGCAAAGATACAACCAACGAAACCCGCAAGTACCAAAGATTTTGGAACACGAACAAAGCTAGCAATAGAAGTCATTTGAAGATCCTGTATTAAAAAGAAGGTTGAGAAAATAGCCCGATTAGAACAAAAAATTCCCGGCTTTAAACTAAAGCCGGGAATAAAAACAAACCAGACGTTTAGTAATCGCTTCCGAGTACTTCGCCACCGTTTAGTGAACCTAAAGCAGAATAAGTAGTTGCAGAAATGTTGACGTTAATAAACTTAACAGAGCCATCTGCAAAGGCGAAATTACCGCCACCTGTATGCTTGCTGTTAAAAGAGGCATCTGACAATCCACCCAATGGGTAAGTGGTACCATCCACAACCCTCAAGCATGAACCAATGGTTGTAATGCCATTACAACCACCATTATTACCACCCGCCCAAACTGGGAATTGCCCAGTGTTAGTATTAGTAAGAGTAACATTGGTGGAGGTCGTTGCTTCGCCTACAGCAATAGTATTGCTAGTCCCATCCGAAATACTCTGAATACTAGAACACCAGGTAGAATCATTATTATTAGCATGCAAAAGCACACCATTCATCCTAGAACCGTTTAAATTCGAGCAACCATAAGGATTTCCACCCCATGAAGTCGTATTACCCAAACTCCCAACATAATTCGTTTTAGCAAAGGAGTTACCATTTTTTTGATTGGGAAGAGTATCGCTTGGGCAAATAAACGATTTGATCACCATGTTCACACAGGGTATGCCACCAATAGTTATAGCCTGATTTGTATTACCGCGACCATTAGCAGCATTAGATCCGCCAATTTGGTCAATGCTGTTACCTGATAAGCCTGACAAGGGGCCGTTGACACCATCACCCATATTCGGTGGCACCCACATTCTATCGTTTGGACTAACGGTGTTGCTTACCATTGCATTATACAAGTTGTCTTGTTCTACATAGGGAAGAATAAAGCACATCCAGCCCCAGTTATTATTATCATCGTTGGCTTGGCCAACCGGAAACTTATTGTAATTCCCGTGAAAAGAATGCAGAGCCAAACCGATTTGCTTCAGGTTATTAGTGCAAGTCGCACGGGCTGCAGCTTCCCTAACTTTTTGCACAGCAGGCAAAAGCAAACCAATCAATATGGCAATGATTGCGATAACAACAAGCAATTCGATAAGCGTAAAAGCTGAACGAACTTTTAGATCACGCATAAACAAAACCCCTTCCAAAAAGAAAAAAATTAAGAAAGATGAGCGAAACTATCAGAGCAAGTTGCAAGGTGAAAAAAAGTAAGAATAAATACCTATCACCTTAACTTTACTAGTTGCATTTAATTATTGGGTGTTATTAAAAAAAAGCAACCAGAAACACTGCCTTATTTTTTAAAAGTTATGATGAAACATATTCAAAAAACATGAAATTACTAGATCTTTTAATCAAACTAGGGGGCTTGTACTGAAATGTCCCAAGTAGCTTGTTCAGGCACTTTAAAGCTTATCCCAGAGGTGCTTTTATTAGCAAAACTATCCTTGATTAACGGCTTTACCTTCCCCAAATTTAGGTTAGGGCGATCAGCATACACAATAGGTTGCTCCACAGCCCCAACAATCGCAATTTGCCAAGTTCCAGGCGGCACACCATCATTCGAAGTAGCAGTTCCCATCTCAAATGTGCCATCAGGCTTGATATAGCCTGTTGCAGTCATACGGTGCTCGGGCGATTCAGCAACTATCTTTCCAACGGTCAATGGCGAACCATCAGCAAAGGATACTTTTCCTTTAATCTTGTTAAACCCGCTTCCACCACAACCTGAAGATACCAAAAGACTTAAGGACAAAGTTGAAAATAAAAAGAAACGAGAATACAGCTTTATCATCAGAGCCATCCTAAAGATTAATCAAGTTGAAGTATATCGCCGGAGTTAGCACTGCCCATGGAATTAAGGTTGGTTTGAGAAACCGAAGTTGCAATACTTCGAACAGAACCATCCGCAAAAACAAAGTTGCAAATGCCGCTGTGCCAACTACCTAAGCCTGGTGCAGTATCATAAGCAATGCCTATGCCATCCGTGGGGGATTTGGCTATGCCGTTTTCAACCGGGCCTGCAAGCGCCCATTCAGCGTAACCACCAGGGCCGCCCCATAAATTATAATACGGGTAAGCATCATGCCCACGATCCCAACTATTACCACCAGAGCCACCAGGGCCGTTACCACAGCACTTTTGTACGAAACCTGTGGGAATATGCTTCTCACCAATAATCGCAGTATTGCTTGTTCCATCGGCAATATAAGACATCGTGTCTCGAGAATTCCATTGCGCCAACGGATCAGGATTGGTTGCGCTAGGCGTACCTAAATTATTATTATTTGGGGAAACTGCAGCCCGAAGCGCTTGGCGTTGGCTGCTAAGATTGTTCCAAAAACGCCATCGTTCCCCGGTGCCGCCGGCGGTGATGATGGCGTAATCGCAAACCGCGTCATTATTGGCATTTTTCGCACCCTTGCTGCGTCGGGAAGGGCAAACATAAACGGGCACGGTGTTCGCCCTTAAAACATTATAATTGGTTTGGGAAGCGGCTGCCCTTGGGAAAGGGGCCCCGGTATTCTCTGTGAAACCAAAAGCGTTGTAATCTAGTTGGGCTGCCAATCCGCCTTGTTCAAGGTAAGGCAAAATCAATGCCCACATGGATAAACCACAAGCGCCTGTTACAGCCGGGGGCAATCCACTATTTGCAGATTCATAGGCATGAATTGCCAGCCCCATTTGCTTCATATTATTGGTGCAAGTGGCACGATTTGCGGCCTCTCGCACCTTTTGCACAGCAGGCAAAAGCAGCCCAATCAAAATGGCAATGATCGCAATCACCACCAGCAATTCGATCAGGGTAAAAGCTTTTCGAAACTTATTAATTTTCATAAGTACCTACTATGTTAAAGCAAAATTTAGAACATTTCGCAGGCGGGTTACTCGAACATTAATGCAGCCTATTGGCCACCTTTTCCGAGTAGCATCAAATCAGCATAACATACTATTTCCGTTGAGCAACCCTTTTAGTAGGCAAGCACTTACCTAAAACACCAATTAATTAAGGGATTTTAAAACTAAAGGTATTCTCGGCTTTTGATGCGACTTCTGCGGTAAGTTTAGATCCATCATTAAACTGTTGCGGAACGGTGTTAACTTTTGTGGGCTTGTTAGTAGGATCCGTTGAAAGCGGTGGGCCATCTTTCCAAGACCGAATTTCAACACGATTGGCCCCTACTTTTGCAGTACCTGCATATTCCCCATTCTGAATAGCAATAATATTTGGGGCGTAGCCACTAACTATAAAATAAATCTCTCCATCCGCTAGAGGTTTATCTTTTAAAGTTACTGAACCTTTTACGGCAACTTCCTCAAGTTTTTTTCGTTCTTTTGAGCCATCACCACAACCCAAAATCGCACCAATCATCAACATAGTAAAAAGACTTAGCGGCCTAGACATTTCAAATATCCTTATATTAAAAAATTGGCCCCGAAACATTTTCAGGGCCGCAATCTAATCAAAATAGCAAGGGACTAATCATAACTACTTACAACATTACCATCCGCTCTATCCGATAAATACTGCAAGGTTAACAGGGGCATGTTTTGATTAATAAATTTCACAGACCCATCAGCCATCGCCACATTGGCGCCACCTGAATGCGCCGAAGATATCGGGATATTGTTCCCGGTATTTTCATTCGTGCCATTACCGGCGGTATTACCCAAACCCGTCTGGTTGATGGACCATCGTGTGGTGGAGGTGTTAAAAGCGCGGTCACCGCCAAAACCAGAAGGTGACGGCACCCTAGTATCATTATTACAACCCATTGTCCAGCCATGGGGGCCTTGACTGGTTATCGCACCATATCCCGGAATTATTGCTACACCTGCAGCAGTTCTAATATGATCACTTTGCTCACCAACCATAATCGTATTACTGGTACCATCACTGATACTGGAAAGGGTGATAGCGCTATTGGGAAACAAAATCCCACCGCCACTAATTTGGCCGCTACTTGTGTTTGTACCAATGTTGCCCGGTGTCAATGTGGAACCAGCAATGCCAGTATAAGTAGTAAACATTAGTGTTTGCCCGGCATTACCACTGCTGACATAAAATTCAGGGAAAGGCGATGAAGGGCAACGATAGGACTTAATCATTTTTCTGTTCACGAGAGCCATGTTTGCTGCATTGGAATAACCGCTGGAACCGGTGTGTTGCCAATTAGAAAATATGGCATCTTGCTCCATATTTGGAAGAATATACACCTTCCAAGAAGAACCCCAATCCGAACTATCCGTGTCAGATCGTGAACAACCTTTAGGAAACATAGTTGCACCATTATGATATCCATGCAAAGCTAGCCCAACCTGTTTAAGATTATTTGTACATGTCATGCGGGAAGCAGCTTCGCGAACCTTTTGCACTGCAGGCAAAAGCAAGCCAATCAAAATGGCAATGATCGCAATCACCACCAGTAATTCGATCAGCGTAAAAGCTTTTCGAAACTTAATAAGATTCATGGCAGTCTCCTAAATAAATAAAAAAATAAGGCGATATTTTGTAGAGTCATCAACCGTGAGTTATTCTAAAAAACGAATGGGTAGTCTATATAACCCAGAAAAATAGCTCGACATATCGAATTTACTCGTTATCTCCAAACAAGTAAAAGCCAAACTCGCTGCTTTTCGATTATTTTCAGCATTTTTAAAATGCTCCGATAAACAAAACATCTTGTTTTGAAGATTTGAAAACTCGGGTTTTAGTCTAAATTGATCCCTGTTTTACAAAAACGATATAACGGCGCCAAAGCCATCCGCGCCATAATAACTAGGGCGAATCATTTACAAAGAACCGTGCGAAAATGTTTCTAAAACGATTGAGCTTAACAAGAGAATTACATTACAAACTGAAGCGCAGGATATGAAAAAAGGCGCACCTTAAAGAATAAGGCGCGCCTTAAAAGTAACATCAAAACTTAGGCTTACTTGGCCTTTTCAGGAGCCTTAGCAGGTGCCTTTTCGGTGCCTTTATAGCCTGGAGTTCCAGGCATTGGGCCAGGCTTAGTACCAATGATACTATTAGCCTTTTCGGGAGACGGTATCGGGCCTGAAGGGCCAGACTCACCGCAACCCTGTACTAGCAATGCACCCGCAGCAACCAAAACAACTAAAATTGAATTACTATTTAACTGCATAATCAAAACCTTTCTTAAAAAATAAATTCGGTGCCTATTACCAATCACTAGCCAAAGGAAGCCCATCGTTAGGGGTGATAGCTCTTTCCCAAGTAACTTGGGTAAGATTTGGGCTGGCATCACGCACACCACCATCCAACATTAGAATCTTAGCTGCACTATGTGGGGAACTAACACGACTGCGGTCGCACTTATTAGGATCTATAATGCTAGTCATAGGAACCTGATTCCAATTATTACCTTGACCACCATTGCCACCATTTGCGATCGATGGGCCCCAATCATGGGCACTCCACCACCAATTACCACCTGGCCACCACAAAAGGTTGCCACCACCGCCGATATTGGTACCATCCCGGGTGTTACAAACAGCCATTCGTTCGCCAAATGCAACTGTATTGCTGGTGCCATCTGGAACGCTTCCCATATTGAAGGAGCTATCTGAATCTGGCATGCCTCTTGTACCAATATAAGAAACGATTCTTTGTTGTCCGAAAAGCATATGGCTTGCACCATAAGAACAGGCAGCCCAAGCATTCATCTGGTTACTGCCAAAACCATTCGAAATGGTAGGATCCGATGGGCAATTAAAAACCTTAAGTGTCTTGCTCCTTAACGTGCCCGACGGTGCAGAAGGGTATGGTGCATCCCAAGACCAAGGATCATTTACGTTCATACCAGTCCAAGTAGTTACAGCAACCTGATAAAGCGCATCCTGCTCTAGGTAAGGCATCAATTGAACATTAATATTATAACCAGTGGTAGGAGGGGGAGAGACCCCAGGATTCGATTGGCTCCAAGGGCAACGCATTGCACCCGGAAGCTTGTTATAAGTGCCAGAAAAGCTATGAACGGCCATACCGATTTGCTTGAGGTTATTACCGCAAGTGGTACGGTTTGCTGCTTCGCGCACCTTTTGTACGGCAGGCAAAAGCAAACCAATCAAAATGGCAATGATCGCAATCACAACCAGCAATTCGATTAGGGTAAACCCTTTTCGATACTTCATAAGATTCATAGCCGTCTCCTTTAGAAAAAAGAAAATAAGACATGTATTTGAAGAGTCAAAATCCTTGAGCCATTGTAAAAAACGAAGAAACAATTTAACTGGCTTAAAAAAATGCACTCTCAATCGAAATTACTCGTTTTCTGTAAACAAGTACAAGCCAAAACCGGTGTTTTTTTAATTATTTTCAGTATTTTTAAAATTTCTTATTAATCAAGATATCATGGTTTAAAGACTAAAAAACTTATTTTGCAAACTAACTTTAGCCGTGCTTCCAAAACCATGCACCACCACGACCAAAACCTGACGCCATAAGTCATTTCAGAAAAATAGCTTACAAAAAAACGCGGCATTGATTCTATAACGATTGAGTTTAACAAGAAAATTGAATTGCAAACTGAAATGCGAAAGGTGCAAAAAAATGCGCACCTTAAAGAATAAGGCACGCATTAAGATCTACATGCAAAAAACTGAGACCTACTTGGCCTTGCCAGCTGACTTTTCAGGAGCCTTTTCAGGTGCCTTTTCGGTGCCTTTATAGCCTGGAGTTCCAGGCATTGGGCCAGGCTTAGTACCAATGATACTATTAACCTTTTCGGGAGACGGCGGCGGGACGGACTCGCCACAACCCTGTGCTAATAATGCACCTGCAGCAACAAAGGCAAGTAAAGCTGAATGAACATTTAACTGCATAATCAAAACCTTTCTTAAAAAATTAATTCAATACCAATTACCAATCACTAGCCAAAGGAAGCCCATCATTAGGGGTGATAGCTCTTTCCCAAGTAACTTGGGTAACATTTGGGCTGGCATCACGCACACCACCATCCAACATAAGAATCTTAGCTGCACTATGTGGGGAACTAACACGACTGCGGTCGCACT